>JAISQS010000185.1 GCA_031274045.1 Planctomycetaceae bacterium
TCCTTTAACACAACATAAATATCCAAATCGCTATCCTCATTCGGCGTACCATACGCATACGAACCGAAAAGATAAATTTGATCAACCGGCACCGTCTTGACAATAATGTCGCTGATTACATCCAACTCATTCTGTATTTTGGCATCCATATTTTTCTCCTTTATAATGAACCGAATAATAGCGAAACCGATGTAAAAATTTTTTTGCGTATACGGTGCAAAAAATATCAGACTGTTTCGTATTCTTGAGAGAGATTGTTGCGGCACAAAACGTTTTTTATCGGATGAATTCTTCTTGATCGTTTGGCGAGAACGTTCCTATCAATGGATTTGCGTTACGGTCGATACCTGTTTTGTGGTTGAAGTTTTCTTCGGCAGCTTTGGCTAACGACAGATTCAATAAGTCTAGATCAATTCCCGCCGGACACGCCGCCGTACACGCGGAACATCCGACACACCGCCCCGCCAAATGGAACGCACGCAAAATATTCCACGCAAAATTTCCCTTGAGCGTCGCCGATGTATCAATACGCACCGGTCGGTTCTTGTCCACAACACAAACCGAACAATAACACATCGGACAACTTTGACGGCAAGCATAACACTTTATACACCGCTCAAACTCACCACGCCAAAACTCCAACCGCTCCTCAATACTCATCGACATCAACTTGCCGAGCCGCTCATAACGTTTCGTAATGTCACCTTTGACTCCCGCATTTTCCGCCGCGTCTGCCTCAATCACCACATCACAATTCAACGGCTTATTAACATCACACGACTCACATTTTGCCGCGAGAACATCAGCATTTGTCCGCGTGCCGCTCTTCACTCCGTAGCATTCCATTCCGATAACATAAAGCGATTCACGCTCAATTTGCTTCTCAATTTCCAGCACAACCAGCGACTTGGCATCACATCCTTTAGCCACAATAGCCGCTTTGCCGTATTGCAAAATTTCTTTTCGATTCAAATAAACCGTAAGATTTTGAGTGCATTGATTATTCCAGACTAATAGATTCGTCTCTGCGGGATCGGTAATTAGAGTCAGGTCAACTTGACCTGTTGTTGATTCGCCGTAGCCGATAATTACGTTTACGGTTTTGTTCAAGAGGAGTTCGTTGGCTTTTTGTTGGAGTTGTGATTGTTGGGTCATAAATTTATTTTGGGTTTGGTTGGTTTGTGATATGGCGTTTAATTTTCAGCTTGCCAACAGCATCAGCCCGACGGGGCTGGTGGTAGGATTGTTGGCGAAACTTGCCGTTCATCGGATTCGTCCGTTACACAATATGGATTTTCGTTGCGTAAAAAACGCGATCCGACAGTCATCAAAAAAAGGGCGTGAGATTATATCACGAATTTATTTTGAGTAAAAGTTGTTCGTATTCTTGCACCATCTTTTCCAGCGAAAAATTATCGATTATGCGTTGTCTATTTTCTTGACCAAGTTGTGTTGCGCGAGTTTGGTTGTTCGCAATATTCAGGATTTTTTGTGCAAATTGTCTGCTGTTGCCGAACTCGCAAGTCTGTTCTTCCACGCCGTTTCCGAGTAACTCAAAAATACCTTCAACAGCAGTTGCCACAACAGGCTTGGCTTCACTCATTGCTTGAAGCAATACGTTTGGCATCCCTTCCCATCTTGAAGTGAGCAATAATAATTTTGATTCCGCAATCAAATCAGATACATCCGCGCGCCAACCGAGAAACTTGACTTGCCGTCTCAAAGAGTCATCAACCTGCGACTCAATTTCGTTGCGCAAAATACCATCACCAACAATAACAAATTCCCAATCCGATAATCGCGGCAACCAATCAGGAAGCGTCCGAATTAACCAATCCACTCCCTTCTGATAATCAAGACGCCCGACAAAAATAATACGGTTTCGACTCGATTCGTTGATACTCTGCGGAATTACAACTCCATTCGGGATAACGCAAATTTTGCTTGCCGATAAACCGCCGACATTTTTTGAAAACTCCGCAACCGAGTTACTAACACAAATATACTTCTCAACAAATCCGCTTGTCCATTTGTCCAACTTCAAATGCCAACCAGCACCGCGCTCCGCAACACGAATACCGGAAACCACATGCTTCACCCCCGCAAAATACGCAGCCAAACGCCCCAAAAAATTAGCATGAAACATAAAAGATAAAAAAATATCCGGCGATTCTTCTTTGAGTAATTTTTGCAAACGTAACAATCCCGGCGCGAAAGATAACTTGCCGCGCATGTCAAGAAACCTGACCGGAACGGCAGCCGATTCAAGTTGCGAAACACAAGAAACACCAACCGGACGAGGTTGCAACGAATAAACCGTAACAGAAAAATTACGCCGAGCAAGTTGAACCGCAAGCTCACTCATTATTCGCTCCGCCCCGCCAACATTCAACTCCGTAATACAAAACGCTAATTTACAAACAACCACTCGCACCCTCCAAAAAAATACAAACAAAAAATTTTAATGTATGAAGAGTGTCATAGAACATGCGAAAATTACGCCCAAAAAAATCCGTTCACTGTCGCAATTAAAATAATTACACACACCGTGACTACCCCATAAACGTATAATTGTACGAAAAGTGCTTGCAAAAAAAATACCATTGGATTCCTCAAATTGTACAACGCAAGAACATAACCAACTTGACCATATATGCCGCCAATCAACACATAATAAACAATCGCAGCAACAACATCTTGATACGAATCAATACTAACTTTAACCTCTACGATACCCGTCAACATGATACTGACCAAAGAAATAATGATAAAAAACAGAACCCCAATAAAATAAAATCCCATTTCGTGCTTTGTGTTCACGATAATTGAAACCATTATAAACATAAGCATACGCATCGCAAAAAAAGCACCGGCTAAAATAAAAAACACCCGCGCAGAAATATCCGGTATATCCGACACACACGCCCCCAACACCAACACTAATTGGGGAGAAGCTATTGCGAGCGTCGCCAGAAACACAATCGTCATAAAACGAGTATAAGCCGACATTATCCTACGCGGTGTCAACGGAACAAGCAAAAACATCTCATCCGTAATCCTGTCACAATACACCGACGACAAAACAGAAAGAATACCAAACAACATCAAACAAAACACAACATAAAATAAAATCCAAGTAACATTTGATTTCGCAAAATATTGAAGACTCCAATCTGCGCCAATTGTTGTAAACAGAAACGAATACATAAGAGCACACAAAGGCAAAATAGAAACTACCGCAAAAATCCACAGAATAGCTTTACCGCGCAGAAAACGCCGCACATCACGAACAACAAGCGGATTCACATCATCACTCAACAAATCATACCAATTGAGATCAGGTTTTGTCATAGTTTGTAATTTGTCAATTTCAATTTGATCTCCGCGACGAAGCGGTATTGTCTCAATTTTTCCGGCACTACCATCGGTCATGCGCAAGCAAACACAAACAACACGCAACACGAGCAAGAAGATGCCAACAAGAACACCGTCTCACTCGTATTTATCGTTACGATAATGTTTTTTGGATAACGCTTCTTTGGACAACGCTTTTTTGCGTGTGATATTTTTGTCCAAATTATCCTGCGGCAATGCGGCGTGGTCTTTGACCTTCAAGGCATTCACCTAAACGATTCAGAGCTTCGGCTTCAATTTGTCGGACTCTTTCCCTTGTGAGTCCGAGTTGTCTGCCGATTTCTTTAAGTGTCTGCGCTTCATGGTCACCAAGACCAAACCGCATCTTCAAAATCAAAGCGTCACGCGAATCCATTAGTTCTAGTTGCTCTAACACGAACGACAAGTTATCGCTTTCCAGCATCTCTTCGTCTGGACTTCGCGAGCGGTCATCCATTACCATTTCACTCAAAGCCCATCCTGATTCGGGTTGATCGTTTTGCGGCATGAGGTTGTTTATCATTATGGCTTTTTTGATGATTGACAACTTTTTTCGCGGCAATCCCAGCACTCTTGCGATTTCTTCAGATGTCGGAGTTCGTCCTAATTCTTCTGACAACCTGCTCCCCGCGCGTCTCCATTTGGACAAAATTTCGACCATGTATGCGGGAATGCGTATGGTTTTTGACGAATTTATCAAAGAGCGTTTTATTGATTGTTTGATCCAGTAGCTTGCGTATGTTGAGAATCGTGTTCCCATTGCGGGGTTGAAACCTTCGACGGCGCGTAGCAGACCGAGATTCCCCTCTTCAATCAGGTCTTGCAGACTCAATCCCTTGCCGGTGTAGGCGCGGGCAATATTGACTACGAGTCTGAGATTTGCGCGTACCATCTTATCGCGCGCTTCCATATCGCCTTTCTCTATCGCCGCAGCGAGTTCCAACTCCTCTTCCGCCGTCAGAAGAATCGTCTCGTTTATCTCGGACAAATAAGTTTCCAATGGCGATTGTACGTCAAATACTGCCATTCCACATTCATCTCTCATGCCGTTCCTCAATTCGGATTGTCTTCGTAAAAAAACCAATTTTCGACTATCGGTTTTTTGACAACTACGTTAATTCTTTTAATTGTTCACGCCTGATGTTTCGCCCTCACCCGCTGCCGCGAATAAAGAATGCAGAATGCATCCAATTGAAGGCTAAATTTGACACAACTATGTCACGAAATTCACAACGCGTTACGTATAATTTTACAGGTCTACAACACACCCCAATTTGGCATCAAACATACCGAAGCCGCTACAAATTACTCACAAATGAGACTTCGCCTACATTCGCCGACATAGGGAAATATCGACTACAACCACCCGTCTCTCAAAGAAAGCTGATAACAATCGCATTATGCGCCATTTCACCAATAACACGGCTATTCCTAGCAATTCAAATATTCATACGTTGACGATTATACCGAGACGACAGAGTTCACCTTGTACGTGTCATTACGCATCAAGAACGGAACGAATAAGAAAAGGTAATATATTAATGAAATGCCTCAACGCTGTAGTAAAACAAACCTTATTTACAACCTTATTTTCTTACAACAACAACCTTAGTAGCCATTCATAATTCACAGTTCACAGTTCATAATTCACATTGATTATTGTGCATTGTGCATTGTAATATCATGTTTTGCAAGCCGTAGGCTTGCATCGCTCGGTAGAAAATGATGTTCTCACTTCTTGTAATTATGAATTCGGAATTCGGAATTAAAGATATTGCTCCTAATTCCTAATTCCGAATTACGCAAATGCCGCCATTGGGCAAGTCACGGGGTTTCATTCCTACGGAATGCGAAGACTCGGCGGGGACTTCATTTTCTACCGAGCGATACATTCCTAACGGAATGTAATCAAATTGTGAATTGTTCTACCGAGCGATACATTCCTAACGGAATGTAACAACGCGAAAACATAGAACGGATTGGAAATAATAAGGTAATAAGGTTATGTCTGTTGGTGATTCACGGGCTACTAAGGTTGTTTTTGTAAGAAAATCAGGTTGTAAATAAGGTTTGTTTTTTCTAC
>JAISQS010000207.1 GCA_031274045.1 Planctomycetaceae bacterium
GGCAACCCCGATTCGGATTTGGTGTTTGTTGGCGAGGCACCCGGCGCGGACGAGGACAGATTGGGCGAGCCGTTTGTGGGGCGTTCGGGCAAATTGCTCACAGACATCATAACAAAAGGAATGAACTTCCAACGCGAAGATGTCTACATTTGCAATATCCTACGTTGCCGACCGCCAAACAACAGACCGCCGTCCCCAATAGAAGCTGCAAATTGCAATAAATTCCTAGAAGAAACATTGAACATAATCAACCCGAAATTCATCTGTTGTCTAGGCTCAATCGCAACAAAATACCTACTCCAATCAGATAAATCCATCGGAACCATGCGCGGAAAAATTCACCAATACAAAAACGCAAAAGTCATCTGCACCTACCACCCCTCATACCTACTAAGAGTTCCCGACGCAAAAAAAGATACATGGGAAGATATAAAATTACTACTAAAAATCATGAAAGAAGAATGAATAAGATAGTTGCTGATTTTGGATTTTGGAATTGAGATTTTAGGGCAGAATCCACAATCTGCAAAACGTCACTATAAACATTAAACATTTAACGGTAAGAAAAATTTGTGTCATTTCTTAAACTTGAGTCAAAGCGTTTTTTGATATTCGGAGTTGCGAACAAGAAAAGTGTCGCGTATCAAATTGCAACAATGCTTCTCGAAGAAGGAGCGGTTATTGATTTGGTTGTGCAAAACGAAGAGATAGCGAAGAAGGTAAGGCAACTCTTCCCAAACGAATCAATCTTCATCTGCGATGTTGAAGACGAAAGCTCGATAGAGCAGCTTGCGGATGGTTTGCGTCAACATCTTGCCGACCGGTCTTTGGCGGATGAGCAATTGCGTTATGCCGGATTTGTTCATTCGATAGCGTTCGCTGATTATAGCGGCGGTATGAAACCGTTTTACGCGACACCCAAAAAAGCGTTCATGCAGGCGTTGGATATTTCGTGCTTCTCGCTCTTAACTATTTCGGACAAGTTGCGCGGACTGCTTGCGAACGACGCGTCGGTTGTGACAATCTCCATATCAAGCACACGTATGGCGAGCGAAAACTACGGTTTCATGGCACCGATTAAAGCTGCACTTGATTCGTCGTTGGCGTTTCTTGTCAAATCATTCAGCGAATTCTCCGAGATACGGTTCAACGCGGTCGCGCCCGGCTTGCTCAAAACATCCGCGTCGGCGGGCATACCGGGTTATGCTGATTCGTACATTTACGCCGAACAAGTCATTCCGCGCAAGCGCGCCTTGCGAACAGAAGAAGCCGCCGCAACCGCCGTGTTTCTACTCAGCCCACGAGCAAGCGGAATAAACGCACAAAAAATAATCGTCGATGCCGGAATGGAAATAAATTACTTTGACAAAAAAATCATAAAAAATACAGTAACAGGCGAATAAGATTTCCTGATTGTCTCGGTTTATGTTTATGTTGATGATGATCGTAATGTAGGCAACCGACCGCCGAGCGGTTACCTTGTTATACTGCACAAGTCATAAACGCATTCGCGTGACGTTAGCGGCGGTAGCTTGCTACCGATGAAACGGGGCGGAAGCCGTGTTGATGATCGTAAGGTGGGCAACCGACTGCCAGGCGGTTGCGTCGACGTACTCGCCGACAACGGGGGCGTGAAACGCACCGGCAAAACCAATTCGCCCTACGTTTTGGGCGTTTTGGTTTTACCAATATGTGTTCCGCCCCCTCTGTTTTCGTCTTGCTTCGCTCGCCGAAAACACAACCGCCCAGCGGTCGGTTGCCCACCTTACGAATCAACGCATAAACCACCCCATCTCGTCGGTAGCAAGCTACCATCGCTAACATGTCACGAATGCGTTTATGACTTGTGTGGTACAACGAGGGAAGCCACATTCGCTAACGACAGAAAACTCACTACTAAATTATTATTGTTATTATTGTTATTATTGGGGAGTTGCCTTACACTATGATGTCTGAATCCTTCAGGGTCACGATAAATCGGACGTTCACCGTCAAATGTTACCACCAACAAAATCCGAAATAATCATAAAATTTAGCCAAAAAATTGTTGTTTATTTGTTCCATATTCTTAAAACAAAACTTAACAAAAAAAATTTAAGGAAAAGTATGAAAAGAATTTTTGTGAAATTGTTTTCTTGTCTGTTGCCTTCGTTTGGGTTGACAGTGTTTGGGTTGACAGTGTTTGGGTTGATGGCGTTTGGGTTAGCGACGTTTGGGCAAGAGATTAAGGAAATAAATCCGGCAGCCAAAGCCGCTCTCGTCAGGCATGTTAACCCAAAAATATCTCTTGACGAAATAAAAAAATTGGTCGGGCAAGGCGCAGACGTAAACGCGAAAGATGCCGCCGGTCGAACATTCTTGCAAAATTTTCTTCGGCATAATCGCGGCGATGTTGTTGAGATAGCAAAGTACCTCATCGAACAAAAAATTGACATCAACAAAAAAGATAATCTTGGGCATACTCTATTGCACGCGGCGGCGGATTCGTTTCATGTGAATTTGGATGTGGTGAAGTTGCTGGTTGAGAACGGCGCGGAAGTCAACGCAAAAGATCACGCCGGTCGAACTCCATTACATTACGCCATTCAAGGAACACCAAAAAAAGATGTTGCAAAATATCTCGTCGGGAAGGGTGCGGATTTGCTCGCGGTTGATAACTTCGGGAGAACGCCGTCACTCATGCTAAACCAAAACAAAGCAGACGACGACTGGGTAAAAATTCTCACAAATAAAGAAAACATAAACCAAGCAGACACACACGGAAGAACAATTCTAAACAACGCAATCAAAAATAATCTAAATTGGGAAACAATAGAATTTCTTTGCAAAGAATACAACGCAGACACAAACCAAATTGACCGTCAAGGTAAAACACCACTACACCACGCCGTAACAAAAATAAACGAAAACAACAAAAAAAATAGACTCGAAACAATAAAAATACTCCTCAAAAATAACACAACCATAAACACAAAAGATCAACAAGGTCTCACGGCATTGGCGATTGTTGCCGAAAATCCGATTTGCAATGACATCATCACCATGCTCGTACAACACGGCGCGGATATAAATTGCAAAAACCAAAAAGGGACTCCGTTTCTACAAATCCTACTCGAAAACCAAACCGATGCAGACTTGCTAAAAAAAATCATCACCGAAAATAAAATCAATACCGACACCGAAATCATAAAGGAAGACTCAAATCTTTTGCATATTGCCGCCGGACAAAAGAACGGATTGGAAAAAATAAAACTCCTCACACAACTCGGATTCAAAATCGATACCAAAAATAATCTAAAACAAACCCCACTACTCATCGCAGCATCCACACAAGATAAAACGGAAATTTTGGAATACCTCATCGAAAACGGCGCAGATGTAAACGCAAAAGATGAACAAAATAAAACACCTCTCGCCCACGCCGTCGAACACGCGCTCGAATCCAAAGAAGACCTAAAAGTTGTCGAATACTTGCTCAAACAGAAAATTGAAATCAACGCAAAAGATAACAACGGAATGACTCCACTCATGGCAGTATTAAGGAAGGAATACGTGACCAATACAGACTACACATTTGAAAAACTTATCAAAATAGTCCAACTTCTAATCAATAACAAAGCAGACATAAACGCCAAAGATAACACCAATAACACACCCCTACACCACGCAGCATTCATACACAAAATGATCGTCTTCAAAGATAAAAATAATCAAAGAAACGGAATGCGGGAAGTACGCCAAAAAAACGAAAAAGAATGCAAAGAATACCTCGAACTAATAAAACTCCTCGTCAAAAACGACGCAGACATCAACGCAAAAAATAACGACGGATTAACGCCGTTGGTATTGATGATTTCATTTTATCATGTTGCGAAGTTGGATTTAAAAATACTGAAATACATGATCGAACAAGGCGCAGATAGCAACGCAAAAGATAGCAACGGCATGACTCCATTTCAAATAATCGTTCGGCAAAACGCTACATTGAACAAGGCAGAAAGTGCGGAGTTCTTTAAGTTGCTGACCGAGCATGGAGGAGAAATAGATTGGTCAAAAGATAAATCAATTACCCCGATAACATGGGCGTTACACAACGGAGCAGATGTCAAAGAAATAAAATACTTCATCGAACACGGCGCAGATGTCAACACAAAAGATAACGTACACAAAAAAACTCCGCTAACAATGGCTATGAGTGACTTACGGAAATATGACGAGAAAAAGATGCGCATTATTGAGTGTCTTGTTCAAAACGGAGCAGATGTCAATGAAGACCAATACGAGAGGAGACTTCCGTATCAATCATATCCGCCGCCTTTGTTCAAGATAGTAAGATTTTACACTAGTCTTGATCTCGTGAAATTGTTTGTTGAGAAGGGCGCGGATGTTCGTTTCAGAGACGAAGTGAGCGGCGGTGTTTTGATATATGCAATAGAAGGCGATGCAAAAAAAGAAATCATCTCATACCTAATCAAACAAGGTGCTGACATAGACATGAAAGACATCCACGGTTGCCAGCCTATTCATCATTTATCGCGCGCACACCACGTCGAAATTCTCAAATTGTTCATCGATCTCGGTGCCGATATAAACGCAAAATCCAATCGCAACGAACGCCCAATTCATTGTGCCGCACAACACGCATCTATTGAAATAATAAAAGCTATGATTGAAAACGGTGCCGATATAAACGTAAAAGATAATATTGGTCGAACACCGCTAATGTTGTCGCTGTATGCAAGAAAACCGGATATTGACATCATAAAACTGTTCATCAAACACGGAAATAAAGTAAAAGATACAGACGACGCAGGAATTAACTCGCTACATTTCGCAGCCGAAAACAGAAGTACGAATATTGATATAGTGAAATTTCTGGTGACGGAGAATGACATTGACATCAACGCAAAAACTCTTTCGGGTAATAATGTACTACACTTCGCGGCGAGATCACCCACTTCGCAACACGCAACGGAAGTGATCAAGTATCTTGTCGATAAGGGCGCGGATATAAACGCCATAAACAATCAAGGAGAAACTCCCGCACAAATCGCTTTGAAAAAAATGATCACCAACGGCGACATAAAAAGCGAGCAATTTCGTGAGATTCTTGCTGTTTTCAAATTGGACGTATCGCAACGTTTGGCTGATGACAGGACGTTGTTGCATTGGGTCGCGATGGAGGGTCGGAGGAGTGATATTGTCCGCGTACTGCTAGATGCAGGTATTCCAATCAACGCAAAAGATAAATTCGGCTCAACAGCATTGCACCTTGCTGTCGCAAATAATGACCTCGCCGCTGAAAAGATTATCCAATGCCTCCTCGATAACGGTGCCGACGTAAACGCAACCGACATATACAATGCAACTCCATTGCACGATGCCGCATCTGCCAATGTCCGCCCGCGTATTTTTGCAATCCTGCTCCAACATAACGCCGACGTAAACGCAAAAGATATTCACGGACTAAAACCAATCGACCTCCTACGCGAAGAACTAGAACCCGAAAAAGCAAATTTGATAAGAAATAAAAAATAATCCGAACATATTTTAGCACGCAGACGACGCAGATTTTAAAGATATTCGCAGATAAAAAATCTGCGCAAATCCTGATAATCTGCGTCATCTGCGTGTCAAAACTACGTGCCAAAAAATGTTTAATTTCTGACTCTGATTTCCCTTCTTAGATTTTCGGCTTGTTGGTGTCGATTGAGTTTATCCATGATTTTTGCGGTTTCGTTTAGTGCGTCGATTACCAACAATTTGTCTTCGGTATATTGCGAGGGGATACGCATTAGAGTGACGGCGGCATCTTCGAGTGATCCTATTTGTGCGGCAGCTTTGGCGTATAAAAACAGAGGTCCGGCGCGTAGAGGTTGCGGGAGTTGTTCGATGTATCTGATGATCGGTTGTAGTCCTTTTTCGTTGCGCAAAGTTGGTATTCGCTCTCGCCAAAGTAACAACCCCGCAAGAATCGTGACATTTTTTCGAATCTCTATCAATTTTGGATTGTCGTTTTTTTGGGTGATGATTGTTTTTTTTGTGCTGTCGTTTTCTGATTTGTCATCGGTACTGTTATCGGATTGGTTCGCCAAACTTTGCAAGTGATGCAATCCGATATTTCTCAAAGAATGCTCACGCTCAAGAGACAACACCGACGAAGCAAGCAATTCGGCAGCGGGATTGGGGTTTGACGTAGCGATTTGTCTTAAAAAGTTGAAGGCGGATTGTGAGCTTGGTTTTGTGCCGCGAATCAATTCGCTCGAAGCAACCGACCAAACAATCGGTATCGATTCAAGCGAAACAACCGAATCAACACGGCAAAGTTGATAATACTCCTCAACCGCAACTGCAACATCTCCAACAAAACGCGAACAACGTACTATTTGCAAAGTACAATATTTCCACTCCTTCAAACGACTCATGTCTGTCTTTGAGCTTCGTATTTTTTTGTACAATTCGCGCGACTGCAAATAATCGCCGCGAGCAAAAAGAATATCAGCATTATTGAGTTCTTTTGTCTGATTGCTATCTGAATCAGCCAACAAATCAGCCGTCAATTCACAAACAGGCATCAAAACACCGCCATAAAAAAACGCAAGTAAAATTTCACGCCGTAACATTGGTTTTATTATTTGTTGGTTGATTTATCTTTATTGTATTGAGATGATTTTGTTGTCGATCAATCTTGTGTTGCTGATTTTTGCTGCTATTAGGATTATTATTTTTTTGTGATTTTCGATTGATTTTAGTTCGTTTAGAGTTATCGGGTCGGCGACTGCTATGTAATCGATTTCTGCGTTGTCTGCATTCAGGATTTTATTTTTTATTGCGTTTGTTATTGTTTCGACATTTCGGCATTTTTCGTTTACTATAATATTTTCTGCGAGCAACAGGCTTTGGTGAATTGATGTTGCTTGTTTTTTTTGCTGATCGGTAAGGTATGCGTTGCGGCTACTTAGGGCAAGTCCGCTTTGATCACGGACAATCGGACAAGTCACAATCTCAATTGGCAGATTCAAATCAGCCGTCATCTTTCGCACAACACAGACCTGTTGATAATCCTTTTGTCCAAAATATGCGGCATCGGCTCTTGCAATATTGAACAACTTCAAGACTACTGTCGTCACTCCGTCAAAATGTGTCGGGCGGCATTTTCCTTCGAGTGATTCCGTAACGCCGCCGACCTTCACCACTGAATTAAAACCATCGGGGTACATGTCAGAAACCTCCGGCACAAACACCCGATACATACACTCCAACCCAAGACCATCAATAAGTTGGACATCATTATTAAGAGTGCGCGGATAGCTGTTGTAATCTTCGCCTTTGCCAAATTGCATTGGGTTGACGAATATTGAAACGATAATGGAGTCGCATTCTAAACTTGCTTGTCGTATAAGACTTATGTGACCATCGTGTAAGTTGCCCATTGTCGGGACAAGCCCAATCCGCTTCCCGCTCCGCCGCTCCGCACTCGCCCACTCACACAACTCACAAACAGAAGAAATCACAGACCGAAAACCACAATCAACTATATTAGAATTTCTTGACATATAAGCCACGTTTAACGTTTTTGTACGATAAGTTATCGCCCCGCGCGGGAGTAACAATCGGATTATAAATAGTAATATCGATAAAAGGCACGACTGAATGCCCCCACAAAATCCGAAATAATCAGTTATTTTTCCTAACAAAACAACCTTATTAGCTACTAACAATAAAAAAATATCTACCTTAAGCTTTTTTAGCACGCAGATGACGCAGATTTTAAAGATATTCACAAATAGAAGATTAGCAGACAAAGTAACCAACATCTATAACAAAAATCCGCGTAAATCCTGACAACCTGCGTTGTCTGCGTGCTAAACAAAACTAATCTGCATAAATCTGTAAAATCTGTTGACAATATTCTTCCATTAACTTCCTGCGAATTATTCCCCCCCCCGAATAAAAATTACGCAATGGAAATTAGAGAACCTGACCGTAGGCGATACACGCCAAAATGTCATCCCGTTCCAGACCGGCATAGTTTGCCAAAATCTCTTCGATACTGACACCTGATGCCAAAAAATCAAGTATAAGAGTTACCCAAATCCGGTGTCCTCGAATACACGGCTTACCATGACAAACCGCCGGATTAACCACAATGCGTTCCAATAACATGTCGGCATCCATTTGGAATCTCCTTTCTACACGTTTATGTCTGATGGCAAAATAGCCTATCACTTATCTAAAAATGTTAAAAATTCCTGCGGAGTAAATACGGTCATACCGAAATTTTTGAAACCGTTTTTGTCGCGTGTTACAACAACTTCGATTCCCTCCCACTGAGCAGCAACAGCTTGAACGGCATCCTCAAAATCTTCCATCGGAGAATTGATGGCTCTGTCAATT
>JAISQS010000303.1 GCA_031274045.1 Planctomycetaceae bacterium
GGGCGGCGGATTCCGACGCTTGATTATGCGGATTCGCTTGGTATTTCGGTGGTTCTTGGTATTGAGGTTTCTTGTGATACGAATGTTGATGATGTTCATGTTGTCGGGTTTGGTTGTGATTGGAATTCGGCGGCGATATCGTGGCTTCCGACAAGTGTTGAAACGTCTAAGGTGACTTCGTACCGCAAGGTTGTTGAGCGGTTGCGGGCAAATGGGATTAACGTTTCTTGGGACGAATTGACAACAGAAGTTGGTCGCAAAGAAGAGAACGTTCAAAAAAAACATATCTTTGAACTAATCGCAACAAAAGGATACACAGACACATGGCAAGCCGCAAAAATTATGGTTCGCGACAATCCCGAATACGATGTCAAAAGAGAGAAACCAGACGCTGCCGG
Source organism: Planctomycetaceae bacterium (assembly GCA_031274045.1). Lineage (GTDB taxonomy): Bacteria > Planctomycetota > Planctomycetia > Pirellulales > Thermoguttaceae > WRKP01. The sequence goes on from JAISQS010000303.1 coordinate 399, forward strand.
AATTGTGCGCGCAATTCACGATGCCGGCGGAATTGCGATTTTGGCGCATCCGTACTTGATCGATGAGGAAGCACAACTCAACGGAAAACTCGTTCCGAGAGATACGTATATAAGACATTTGATTGATGCCGGATTGGATGGAATTGAGGCTGTCTACACCTACGACAAAACAAGCTACAAAGGAAAACAAACCCCAGACGAAATCGCAAATGAAATCATAAAACTATATAGTAATTCCGTAAAAATTATCTCCGGCGGCTCAGATTATCACGCCGACCACAAAAAAGGAACAACAAACCCAAGACGAATCGGAGATGCCGGAATCGAACTCGAATATTTTAGAAATAATAAACTTTTAGCCGGATTGATTAGACATTGTTGATTAAATATTGACAAAGGAAATGCCGCATTATTTGAACGTGCGGTATTCAATTTTGCCCAAAGAATCGTGAACGGTAAATTTCATAAATCACAAAATAAATCAGAATAAATGAAGCCAAAAATAATATTGTTGTATGTGTTAGTTGTGACGACATTGTGGAAGTGTCTTTTTGTGGGAATTGATGTGGAGTTTTCTGGTGGTTGGTATTGGTTGGGATTTTTGGTTGGTGAGTGGAAGTTGGTATCGGTGTTTATATTTTTTGGTCTTATTCCGATGTGTATAGTTAAGTTTGTGTTTCGGGAGCGGTTATCGGATTATGGTCTTCGGATTGGTGAGGTTGTGCGTACGGTTAGGTCTTTTTGTATTGCGTTTCCTTTTATTCTTTTTTTTGCTTATGCTGCTGCGGGGAGTGGTTTATTTGAGGAGGTTTATCCGTTCAATGAATCCTTGCGGCGATGTAATTCTGCGGGGATGGTTAGCAAGAAAGTTTTTGTTTGTCATGCGATTCTTTATGCTGGTTATTATTTTGGCTGGGAGTTTATGTTTCGCGGATTCGTGCAACATGGATTGTCCCCGACTTGCGGAATCGGCACCGCAATACTAATCCAAACGATACCGTCCGCAATGCTGCATTTTGGTCATCCGACAGGCGAAGTTTTAGGCTCGATTTGCGCTGGATTAGCATGGGGCTATCTCGCATACCGCTCACGATCAATACTATCAGGATTAGCACAACACACAATTTTAGGAGTCGTTCTTGATTGGAAATTGATCTACGGATGATCGTTATTTGATCAAGAAATTATTTTGATCAAAAAATCAATAACGCCGATTTTCGTACAATAAGATCAAGCAAAATTTTCACAGCAATAGATTATGTTGTGTATATTTTGGTGGTGTATAGAATATTTTGAATTTTGTGATATGATGTGCGAACTTATTTTTTGGCGGGAGTGGTTGTGTATTGATGTTTGTGGAAGCGAGCGTGTGAGCGGCAGACTGTTTATTTCATTTTGTTCAATTTATTTTAGTTTAATTTTGTTTCGCCGGGTTGGTATTTTTTTGACGCGGCGATTGATTTTTGGATGGCGAAGCCTGTTGTAATGCTGGTTTCGGTGTGTTTGAATTTATTTTTTAACAGATACTTTACCTATTGGTCATGCAGGTACTTATAGTAGATGACAGTAAGCTCGCTTTGATTGCTCTTAAGGCGTTGTTGACGGATGCCGGATATGAGGTGCTGGTTGCGATGAACGGCGAGGAAGCGATAAAGATTCTCGAAAATAATACTTGTCGGATGGTTATTTCCGATTGGGAGATGCCAGTGATGACCGGTCTGGAACTTTGCCGCAAAGTGCGTTCCGGTGATTATTCAGGTTACGTCTATTTTATTCTTCTCACGTCGCACAAGGAGGAGATGGTTGAGGGGTTGTCTGCGGGTGCGGATGATTTTATTGCCAAGCCTTATAAGCCGGATGAAGTTCTTGCGAGGTTGCGTTCCGGTGAGCGGATTCTTTCTCTTGAGACGCGTGATGTTGCAATTTTTGCGTTGGCGAAACTTGCGGAGTCGCGCGATGTTGACACGGGGGCGCATCTTGAGCGGGTGCAATATTATTGCCGGACACTGGCTCAAAGAATGGCGACTGTAGCGAAGTATCGTGATGTGATTGATCCTGAATTTGTGCGTCTTATATTTCAGACGAGTCCGTTGCATGATATTGGCAAAGTTGGGATTCCTGATTCTGTGTTATTGAAGCCCGGGCGGCTTGATCCGCATGAATTTGACATAATGAAAACGCACACAACAATAGCGGCACAAACTCTCGATGCTGCATTGGGTAAATTTCCCGGAGTATCGTTTTTGAAAATGGCGCGGGATATTGCCGCAACGCACCACGAAAAATACGACGGCACTGGTTATCCAAACGGCTTGGCAGGTGAAGATATTCCTCTATGCGGAAGAATCATCGCGTTAGCGGATGTCTATGACGCGCTCATTTCAAAACGAGTCTACAAACAAGCATTCACGCACGAATCCGCAAAACAAGTGATCACCGAAGGACGCGCAAGACACTTTGATCCTGATGTTGTGGATTGCTTCCTAGACATGGAAAGTCAATTCGTTGCAATCCATAAACGATTCTCAGAAGAATAAAAGAAGTAGGTCAAATTTCTGTAATAGTAGTTACTTTTACCCAATCCAGGCAACCGTTCGCTGAACGGTCGTCTCGTTGAATGGTCGTGTATTGTAGGGGCGGGGTCTGCCTCTCGTTATACCACACAAGTTTTTTTGAGAATACGAACCATACGAAAAATACAAAATAAACGAAAAGAGTTGATGGTAAAATTTCGTTTGTTTCGCATATTTTGTTTATTCCGTATTCTCTAAAA
>JAISQS010000366.1 GCA_031274045.1 Planctomycetaceae bacterium
AACGAATGCGGGTTGTTAATCTTTTTCTATTTTTCTGTACTTGGCGTTTTTGATTTCGCCGTTGCTGTAATACGCGGCGAATCCGAGCGGTCGGTAAGGTTCTGTTTCTTCGCGCAACGAAATCTTTTTATCTTTCAAATCTAAATCTACAACTTGTTTCTCTTCCGATTCTTTGTTGCCGTCTTTGCCGGTAATCCAGACGGCGATTTTATTTTTTGTAACGTTAATTCGGAATTTGTACCATTCGTTGTCGTTGAAGCTGTAGCTGTCAAATGTTTCGTTTTCAGATGCGTCAAAATCATCCACTCTGCTCAATCCAATTGTAGTTCCGCCCCAGCCGCCGTTGACAAACGTACAACATTCCTCTTCGACCGGAAACGTTATTGCCGCAAAAAAATCGCTTCCGGCGGTTCGTTTTGCTTCGTAGCAGATTTCGTAATTTTGTTTCGGAAATTCGCGTGTGTAACGTAACCCGCGCATGTCATCCACCGAATCAACCACCACCGCTCCGCCCTCAAAACGTACATCTGCACGTTTTGCTGTTGTTTTTGTTTCCGCTATTTTGGTTGAATTTGCATTTTTGGGATCGGTCTTTTGTGCCTTCTCTTTTTCCGCGTCAACTTCCCTTGACAACGCCGTATCAGGTTCGGGGACAATTGACCAACCGTCCAAATCTTTACCGTTAAAAAGCGGTTGCCAATCATCATTGTCAACCTTTACCGGCGTTATTGGTACACGCGCACTATGCACGTTAACCCTTGCCGGTTTGTTATCAAACGAAAAAATTATTATCGATGCCAAAAGAAGCAACACACTGCCAAAAAATATTATTATCCTAATTCCCATACGAACTGTACCCGTTTACTTTTTGTAAAGTTTCAAATTCACACCCAAGCCGTCAACACAACGCCCCAAGCCCACTCCAAATCAAAATCGGCGTGAGATTGTAGTTGGTTTAATCTCTTGTGCAAGTGATACGATTTTTTTTCGCTTGCCGTAAAGCGGAAATCGGACTGGAACGCGGGCATCCCGCCCTCGTTATACCACACAAGTTTTTTTGAGAATACGAACCATACGAAAAATACAAAATAAACGAAAAGAATTGATGGTAAAATTTCGTTTGTTTCGCATATTTTGTTTATTCCGTATTCTCTAAAAAAATAAGATATCGAAAGATGTGTTGTATAACGAGGCGGGACACCCGCGTTCCAGTCCGTTTCCGCTTCGCGGAAAATTTTTTCGCTTGTCGCTGTGTGGTGATTTGTGAATGTGTGTTGTGTGTTTGTTTTGTTTTTTTTTGTAAAGTGATCTTGCGTTGAATTGTGGATTTCTGTAGACTCCGCGTGTGTTGTGGTTTTTTGTGATTTTTGTTTTTTTGACTGTTGCAAATTTCTTAACGATTTATTTCAATGTTACGTCGCCGTTTAGTGGTTGGTGTTTCGATAATTACGGTGTTGTTGTTGCTTTGTTATTTGGACTATCATATTGGTCCTTTTAGCAAGCGGGAGCATCGTATTTGGCTTCCGCGTGGAGTTATACTTGTTCCTTTTTATGTACTTTGTGTGATTTTTTTGTCGCGTGAAGTGATTCGTATATTGAATGCGGCTGGCTTGCATCCGCTTTCTTGGACGGTTTACTTGGGCAACATTCTCATAACGGTCAATAGCTGGCTCGCCAATGTTATCCAACAATGGAATCTCGAAGTTTGCAAGCAACAAATTTCACCCGGCGGTTGGCATTGGGCATCTACTGCTAGTTTATTTGCGCTTTTGACGATTTCGTTTGCGGTAATGATTTCGTTTGCGGCGGAGATGCGGCGTTATTCACATCCCGGTGGCGTTACGATAAATCTTGCGGGTTCAATTTTTGCGGTATCGTATCTTGGGTTATTGTCCTGTTTTATGATACAACTTTACATGGCTTATGGAGTGATTGCCCTTTTGTCCGTAGTTATTGTTACGAAAATGAGCGACATGGGCGCGTACTTCATCGGCAAATCAATAGGACGAAACAAAATGTCGCCAGACCTAAGTCCGGGCAAAACAATCGAAGGCGCAATCGGCGGAATTTTATTTGCATGTATCGGCGCGTGGCTCTGGTTCGCGGTAGCTATTCCACAATACGAAACAAAACTAGCTTCATCAATATACGGCTGGATAATTTTTGGTGTTATTGTTGCGATTGCGGGCATGATAGGCGACCTTGCCGGATCGTTGATAAAGAGAGATAGCCGAATGAAAGATTCGGGACATAGTGTTCCCGGATTCGGCGGCGTGTTAGATGTTTTCGATTCACTTTTAATGGCATCACCCGCCGCGTATTTTTTGTGGACATTCGGATTCGTCTGCTCAGCAAGTATCGACTAGTAAGAATTTTAGCACGCAGATAACGCAGATTTTAAGGATAGTCGCAGACAGAATATTAGCAAACAAAGTAACCAGTATCTATAAAAAATCCGCGTAAATCCTAACAATCCGCGTTATCTGCGTGCTAAAAAACAAACCTAAAACTAATTTGTATAATCGATAAATTTGTATTGTGGATCCGTTGGACTATTACTTAATTTTCAAAAAAAAAATTCAAAAAAACATTAACTTTTAATTTCAAAAATGTCTAATACATTTTTATTTGGCGACGGCAAACCCGGTGTGACATCGTTCTGTTTTGTAGCGGCTCGCCGGTTTGCAATATTGTTTCCGCTTGCGGGTATTGTTTCAGAAACCGCCATCGACGCGACCACAATAATACTTCTGTTACTCTGGTTGTTATCTGGCGGTTGGCTCTGGCGAGTTCGGACTTACACGCGTGAACCGGTGATGTTGGCGTTGTCGGTGTTTCTTCTTTGGACGGTGATAATTGTGGTTCGTTTTATTTGTGATGATACGTCGTTGGCATTCGAGGCGGTGCATCATTGGTGGTCGCGTTATCCATTTATTTTGCTGTTGATTTTGTCAACGTTTTATATTGACAAAAAAACACGGGCAACAGCATTTTCTTTTTTCGCAATCGGCATGATTATTTTGTATCTCAACATGGTTTTAGTCAGAGGCGAACTCGTTGCGCCGGGATTTCCCCGTTGTTATATTCTTTTTGATACGATAACGTCGGGTTGTTCATTGGCAATGTGGTGTGTATTCTGGATTTTTTTGCCTTACACGTCGCGTGATATTCCGCTTGTCCGCCGTGTTCTTCCCGTGTCGGTTTTACTTGGGATGAAAATTGCGTCGCGTACATCGCCGCTCGATTTTTTTTGGTCAATCATTCCATTTGCCAAAACAGGTCGGATTCCGTTTTTTGGTATTGTTTTTACCATTATCAGATGGAGTATTATTGCCGCGATCATCTGCTTCCTGTTTAAGTACAATCCATCACGCCAAGCCCAATTCGCGTTACTGCTCGCAATAATATCGGGATTGCTTGTGTGGAATTGGCGTAAAGGAATTGTTTATTTTATTATCTTGCTTATCATCGTCGCTCCGCTCGCGGTTACCAACGATGCATTTGTCGCAAAATGGCAAAGAACCTATAATGATATTGGCGAACTTGTGAGTAAAGAAGTTGATGACATTACTCACAAAGATCGTCATTATATACTTGTTAAAAGTATTGACGCGATAAGCGAGAAGCCGCTTATGGGACATGGTCTCGATATCGATCTTGCATGCTCGTTAACGAAAACCGGTTTTGTTCACACTCATTGTGATTTTACGCAAATAGCAATTCAATTCGGGTTAATCGGAATGGTGCTTTTGGTTATATTCCTTATAACGCTATTTTTCTATGCGGTAAAAATTCCGCCGCCGATAAACCAATTCGCAATTGCCGCATTAACAGTTTTAGTTGTCTGCATGTCATTTGACGCGGCATTGTACATAGATAAACACAAGTACGTGATGTTTTTTGCAATCGCAGTTGTAATCGGAGAAATAATTGCCCAACGCCAACGCATCCGAAAAGCACAAAATAGACATCAACGTTAGCGGCGGTCAATTGCGACCGTTTCAATGCACAATTCACAATGCTCAATTGTGAATTGTGAATTGTGAATTGAAAATTGAAAATTGAAAATTGTGAACTCCACAAAAAACGAAACAAGTATAAAAATTTAATAGTAGGAGATACTAAATTCGAGAATATATTGAGAGAAAAAATTTCAAGCGGCAAGTTGACGACATCGGCGCGCAGTCGTCGTTTTAGTCTGATATTTCTTGCGACGGGAGCGTTTGCGGTGCCGTCAATGCGTATGATTTGTGATTCGGGCGAATTTGAAGTCCAATGTCTTGTGACTAATCCGTTACGTTTTGACAGGCACGGTCAACCGATAATAACACCTGCACGTCAATTTGCGGCGGAGTATTCAATTCCGGTTTGCGAAAAGCAGGAGTTTAAGTCGCAGGAGTTTTATGATTTTATTTATTTGATGCGTCCTGATTTATTGTTTGTTTGTGATTTTGGTCATATTTTGTCTAAGTTGGCGTTGCGTGGAGCGTTGCTTGGCGGGATAAATTTGCATGGTTCGCTTTTGCCCAAATATCGTGGTGCCGCGCCGGTAAATTGGGTGGTAATCAACGGCGATCAATTTACCGGCGTGAGTATAATTCACATGGAGCCGGCGGTTGATGCCGGTCCTGTTATCGCCCAAAGTCCGCCTGTTGCGATTAGTCCGCATGAAAATGTGCTGGAACTTGAACAACGCCTGGCGCATTTCGGCGCGCCGCTCGTGTTGGAAACAATACGTAAAATGGCAAGCGGAAACCCCGTCAGAATTATTGAACAAAGCCACAACCAATCAACACAAGCTCCAAAATTGACCAAAGAACACGGACGAGTCAATTGGGAACAATCCGCACAAAATATCTACAATTGGTTCAGAGCAACCGTACATTGGCCAAAATTATATACAACTTGGCACAGACAAAATAACCAAAATTTACAGCTAATATTCGGTGAAATTATTCCATTGACGGATAACTTGGAAGAGATAATTGAGGACGATTACACATCGCCGATTATCGTCCCGACAATATTAGTCGACGCAAAATTCGATAACCTAAATATGATAAACAACGAAACAAAAACAAATAAACAACAAAACAAAAACACCAAAAATAAAACCAAAACCAACAACAAAATTATCCCAAAAATACAAAACACAAAACCAGAACAAAAACAAATAAGACCGGATTGGCAACAACCCGCCGGAAGCATAATCAAAGCCTCAAACAACGAAATAATTGTAGCGGCTGGCAAAGGCGCAATCAAAATACTACAAATTCAACCCGCCGGAAAAAAAATGATGACAGCCAAAGAATTTTTGTCCGGCTATCGAATCAATATCGGCGAAAAATTCGGATAGTACAAAATTCGCTAAATTGGTTGTTGAGGAATTTCTCACGGGAAGAGAAGAATTTTAAAATCCGTTTTATTTATTTCATGTGAATTATTTTTTGGTTGTGTGTTTTTGGTAAATTTTTGGGTGTAATTAAATTTAGAGGAGAGTATTATGTATGATCGAGAAATTTTGAAGCAATTGATAGCGGAGCGTTCGTTGAAGATTGGAGATTTTGTTTTGGCATCGGGCAAGCGTGCGAGTTATTATCTTGATTGTCGTCAAGTGACGCTTGATTCGGTTGGTGCGCGTTTGATTGGCGAGGGGATATTGGAGTTGTTGGTGAGCAGCCAAATCCCGCAAGCCGTCGGCGGAATGTCAATCGGTGCCGACCCAATAACCGCGTCCGTGATAACAGTTGCCGCGTACAACAACATTCCGCTAAAAGGATTCATGGTACGAAAACAACCAAAATCACACGGCACAAAACAATTCGTAGAAGGTCCAATAAAAGAAGGCGACCATGTTGTGATAGTTGAGGATGTTGTTACAACGGGTGGTTCGTCTCTTGATGCGATTGAAAAGGTTGAATCGGTTGGAGCGGTAGTTGACGGAGTAATTGCAATAATAGACAGACTTGAAGGCGGAACAGAAGCATTTGCCAACAAAGGATACAACCTAAAATCATTGTTCACAATAAAAGATTTCAATTGCCGTTAACAACGAGTGCTTGCTCCCGACGACATGGTGCGGGCAACGTGTTGGTATTCCAAACCGTCACCCGTCGGCGTAGCCGACAATTGCCGCGAAGCGGCGCGGACTGGAACGCGGGCGTCCCGCCCGCCTCTGTGCATTAGGAAACCGAACGAGTTTGGAAGGAACGCCAAGA
>JAISQS010000411.1 GCA_031274045.1 Planctomycetaceae bacterium
GATCAACTTCTCTATCGTATTGTTACGCACCAACCGCCGAATATCACGAACAATTATCGGATTCACACGATCCCCAAACGAATCAATAATCTCAATAATACGTCTAAAACTCATCGTATACCTCAATATTTTCGTACGAAATCTAACGTGCGAAGAATTTATAAACCTTTTAGCTTTTCTAAAATTTTACTCGCCGTCGGCGGACAACCTGAAACATTCTCTTCACATCGTTTCGTACAATCGCCAACACCAAGTCCTGTTGATTGTTTTCCGCGAAATGCTTGACCGATTTTGATCTTCTCCGTAATTTCTCCGCCAAGTTTGCCGATACCGGATTTATTCAACGCAAAAATCAACGCAGCATAACACGCAGAGCAAGCATTGCGTTCGTCGATCAATTGAGCTAATTTGCGAACAAGTTGACTTTGATTGAGTGTGTTGTTTTTTGGTTTATTTTCCGAATTGATTTTGTTTATAATCGTGCTTGCATTGACAGGATTTCCTACGCCATAATCAATTGCGCAACGAATATAACCGATTTCGTCCGGTCTGTAACCGAGCAACATTGCACAATAAGAATCGAGCAACACTGGATCATTGCCGAGAATTATCTGGTTTGACTGTACGGGATTACCGCCTTCTTCAAAAGTCGGATCACCACAGACCCCGTCAATCAAATGCAAATCAGGTTTCAGAATCGTGTTGAGAGCGGCGATTGGTTTGTGCAAGCCGATGTCGTGATAATGACGCTTCTCGCTGTCTGGAATACAACCTTTAAGATTTTTTAGACAACACGTAATTTTCGTTTGACAATGTCCTTTCAACACAGGAACATTGATCAGGAAATCCGCATCAAAAAACGTTGCGCAAATTCCAAGTGATAATCCATGAGCGTTTTTTTTGATGACCTTATCTTTTTTTGTATTGATAAGTTTTATGCCGTATTTTTTTGCCAGCGCATTATATCCGCAGCGGTCAAAAGCACGTTCAGTCCCTTCGCCCAGCCACGAGCCCTCCGCAATAATCGGCGACACTATTCCAAAATCTTTCAAGAATAATATTATCCCCTCAACGATTTCGGGATGAGTTGTTGCGCCCTCATCGGCACTTTTTGCGACAACAAGATTCGGCTTAATGACAACCTTCATACCACCACGCAATCGCTCGCCAATCCCCGACTTACACAACAACTCGTAAGTCATTGTCAAAATTTCCGTACCATAAATGATATTGATCGTTGACATTGGAACGAGTTTTTTGAGAGTATATTTGTCAACAGCTTTTACAGATTTATACAGATTAGTCTTTGTAAAAATATGTTAAATCTGCACAACCTGTTGACAATATTTTTTAACGCGAAACACGCGAAATAACAAAATTCGCAAAAGGGCGGAGAGAATAATTTAAGGAATGTAATGGAAGAATATTTTTCTGATTATGTCGTTTTTTGTGTAGTTGAATCAAAGAGGCGTTGGACGTATTTTGCGAGTATGTCTGTTTCGATGTTGACATTGTCGCCGATTTTTAGGCTTCCTAGTGTTGTTACTTTCAACGTGTACGGAATTAGCGCAACACTAAATACATCCGGCTCACATTTTACAAGAGTTAGACTCACACCATCAACCGCAATCGAGCCTTTCGATGCCATTTGAATTGATAATTCTGATGGTACTTTGAAATAATAATCTTGCCAGTCACCCAAATCATTTACACGAATCAACGTCCCTTGACCATCAATATGACCCGACACAAAATGACCGCCCAGCCGATCACCAACCAATAACGCCCGCTCAAGATTCACACGGCTGCCCTTGACCAACTTGCCAAGATTCGTCCGCGAAAGCGTCTCCGGTCCCGCCTGAAACTCAAACGCATTTTCCGTACAAGAAACCACCGTCAAACAACAACCATTGATCGCAACACTATCCGCAACCTTAACCGACGACACAATCTCCGACTCCACTGCAAGACGGCAACCAACACCCTCCATCCGTAAATCAGAAACAAAACCCAACGACTCAACTATACCTGAAAACATTTCTCAACAATTAATAATTAGTTTGGAATCGTAATATATCAGCTCAATATCCGCCCGCTCTAATCGACGACCTTATTTATAACTTAACCTTTTTTAGCACACAGATAACGCAGATTTTAAAGATATTCGCAAATAAAGAAGAATAGGCATTCATAAAAAAATCTGCGTAAATCTTGACAATCCGCGTCATCTGCGTGTCAAAAAAAGTTTGTTTTACTACCGCGTTGTCAATTTTTACTGATTACATTACTTGGAATTTAAATAAATTTTTTACATGCTGTTGCAAAGTTATTCGTGCTATTTTTTAAGTAATATATCAGCGAAATATTCGGCTTTAACTCAACCTTATTTTTACCTGATTTTTCCTAAACAAAACAACCTTAGTAGCCCATTGACAATAAAAATTTCAACCTTATTACCTTATTAGGCTACACCGTTAAAATAAGGTAATAAGGTTATGTTTGTGGGTGATTCACTGGCTACTAAGGTTGTTTTTGTAAGAAAATCAGGTTGTAAATAAGGTTTGTTTTTTCTACAGAGTTGATGTCTTTCACTGA
>JAISQS010000443.1 GCA_031274045.1 Planctomycetaceae bacterium
TTATTGTTGATATTATTGGGGCGTTGCCCCGAGTGGTGTTCGTGAATCTCTTTCGTAGGGCGTTGCCCTACGCTATGAGCTTGTTGCCCTTTCAGGGCGTTGATACCGCAAATAAAAGATACAATGTAACACCCCCACAAAATCCAAAATAATCAGCGGTGTTCGTTTCTTTTGTCTGTTTTTTTGTCAACATTCAAATCATTACTATTGAATCAATATGTGTCAAACGTTATTTCATATTCCGTCGGTTATTTTTGGTATTCCGGTGTTTGGTTTTGGTCTTGCGTTTTTTCTTTTTGTATTTATTGTTTTTGTTGCGGTTTGTCTTCGTGTGATTAAAACCGGCAAATTTGAAGTTGAGTTATTGAGTTATTTGGCGATGGTGTTTGTGATTGGCGTGGTGTTGGTTTATATTGTGCCGGATGTTTTGGAGTCTCAGGGCTTTCCTGTTCGCGGTTATGGTGTTTGTCTTCTTTTTGCGTTTTTATCTGCAATTGGTCTGTCTGCTTGGCTTGGTTCAAGTCGCGGTATTCCGGTTGATGCGGTTGTTTCGCTTGGTTTTTGGGTGACGATTTGCGGCATACTTGGGACTCGTGTGTTTTACGTTACGGAGTATTGGGATCGCATGGAGGTTTCGGTTGACGGCAAGTTGCAACTTTTACCAACACTCTTCAATATAGTCAATATCTCAAATGGCGGTTTAGTTGTTATCGGCGGTATTATCGGCGGCACAATTGGCGCAACGATATTTGCGTGGCGGAACAAATATAACGCTTTGGTCATTCTTGATCTGATAGTGCCGACGGTGATGTTGGGGATTGCGATTGGGCGTATAGGTTGTTTTTTGAATGGTTGTTGTTTTGGCGGAGTTTGTGATCTTCCTTGGGCTGTAACTTTTCCTGTCGGAAGTCCGGCTCACATTTGTCAAATTGAACGCGGTGATACATATTTTGGCGGAATAAAATTCAAACAATCCGAACACAAAAAAGATCAACTCATCATCAACGAAATCGACCCAAACCTCAAACCCAAACTCAACCCCGAACAAGCCGAAAAATTAAAACCCGGACTTGTTCTGCACAGCATCAGCGGTTTTACCGAAAAAGATAAAATCGCAACATACACGCCAAAAAATACAATCGAAGTATCAAGAACCCTCAACTACTTTCAACATTGCAGTCCCGATCGAACCGTACGGTTTGACTTTTTCGACGAAAGCATACCGCAAATCAAATCTTCATTTGCATCATCGCCGACACAAGATGTCTTGCCCGTTCACCCGACTCAAATTTACAGCTCAATATCCGCGTTGATTCTTTGTTTTGTGTTGTTATCTGTCGGGCGGTTCAACTGGATTAAGTCGCACAAGGGTTCTTTGACGGCGGTATTTTTGATACTTTACGGCAGTGTCCGTTTTTGTATTGAGATCATCCGCACCGACGAAGAGTCTTTCCTAAATACTGATCTCACAATTTCGCAAAATTTGAGTATCGGACTTATTATCATCGGGTTGCTGCTATTCATCGGAACATGGATATACCAAATCCGCTACGACAGTAAACTTCACTCTGATAAATAAAACACGATCCGCCCCTCGCGATACAACACAATTTTTGCAATATATCAGTGAAATACTTAAGTGCGTTAGTAAAACAACCTTTTTAAGCACGCAGATAACGCGGATTATCAGGATTTGCGCAGATTTTTGTTATAGATGCTGGTATACTTTTGCCTGTTAATCTTCTATCTGCGAATATCTTTATAATCTGCGTCATCTGCGTGCTAAAAATACGTCTGATATATTACAAATCAAAGTTACGAATTTCAGAAAATTATGATAACGTTTAATTGTCCTAATTGCGGCAAGCCGTATTCGTTTAGTGATCGTTTTGCGGGGCGGCGAATGGTTTGCGCGGAATGCAAAAAGCCGCTTACGGTGCCGGAATCTATTGATCAACCGTCTATTGATCAACCGGAGTCTATTGGTCAAATTGATGTTGTTGGCGGGCTTGATATATCGGAGTCAAAAGGAGTCGGTGAGCAATTGCCGACGGATGCAATTGACCAAGTTGAGCGTGGAGATGATGTGGTTGCATCTATGAATAATGACGCGGTTACGGCGTTGCTCGCGGCGGCGTTCACCGACAAAATACAAGATCAACGCAACGCCGAAGCCCGCGCAAAAATGCCTCCGCCGCCGCCAACTCCAAAAAAAATTGAACCTCCGCCAAAAAAGAAATTCATCACTTCCGGTCTTGTTATAACGATTTCTGTTTTTCTTGTTCTCGTTGGAGTTGGTGTTTATTTTATTTTTTTCTTTGACTGGCTTGGGCGTGATTTGCGTCTCGATATGGTTGAGCAAATTGAAGAGCATTTGATCAAAACGACAATTGCTATCGGCAAGAAGGATTCGCAAATTGAGGCTTTGAAGGTTACGTCATTGAATTCGTGGAGTTCGACTTGTGGTGCGGTTGATGCTTTTCTTATGACTGTTGGTGATATTGATGCGCGGAATAGTGATGTGTTTGAGCTAGAGTGGAATATTTCACGCGACACCATAAACGAGGACGGCAAAAACAAACTCACAATTGCCCGCAACGAAATCAAAGAAGCAATCACAATCGCAGAAGCAAATTTGCCGCAACTGCTGACGCAAATTGAAAACGACAAGGAAAAAGCCGGCGTAGACGAACACATGACAGACATCGCAATAAACGACGCAATAAATTTACGCGAAGAATTAAAATTTTACCAAGACGAATTAGAAAAATTAAAACAACAAATTAAAAACAATCCCGACGAACGTCCCGAATCAATACCGTTTCCAAAATTCGATAAAATCAAAACACAAGACACCGATAAAATCATAAAATTTAACAGCGATTGGACAGAAGAATATTTCAGCCAATTCGCTTTTTCCGAAGCGTTGCCGGGTCAATATTTCACTATGTTTGACGGAATGCGGCGATTATTCGGCAAAAGGTCTTTGCGGGTTACGTTGATTAACAGAATGCCGATAACGATAACCTTTCCAGGAGACATTACGGCAGGAGACATTTCGGCAAGAGACATTACAGCAGGGGACGTTTCGGCAAAAATTGATCCGCCAAAAAACGAATTACCAATCACCCGCACATTCAATTTCGCTGTACGATTCCCCGACATAACAGACGCAATCATGATCGGCGAAGAACGCAACACCGGACAAATCAACGAAATAAAAATCAAATTCATAAACAAAGCAGGTCACATCGAATTCAAAACAAAATCAAAAGAATATTGCGATGCCATATTTTACGCCGGTCGCGGCAGATTTTTCGCTGTTGATTTCTCGCTCGAAGGAGATGAATTTTGGGAGAGAAAAGATTTTTTTGACAATACAAAATTAACAACCATAATCCAAAATGACAAAACCGATTTGAATGAAGATGAAATCAAAAAAATGATAGATGAAGCCGGTATGCAAGAATACGAACGGGAAAGAAAAGTGTTGGCTTTTTTCGATCAAATTGACGCGGTGGAGTTACGGATTTTGCCCGCGTCAAACAGAACAACTTTCTGGCTCGACGGCATCACTCTCTCCGAAAACAAAGCCCAAAATAAAATTGACCTGACCCTCGCAAACGCGAAAAAAGAAGAGCTGCAAGAAATCGAACTCGCAAACAGAAAGAAAAGAAGAGCAAGATCAATAATAAATATGCTCTCAAAAATTCAAGGATACCAAAACATCGAACAACCCGACTCCGACCCAAACGCAAACATAAAAATCAACACACCAGACAACTCCAACAAAAAAACTAACTTGACAGACCAACAAAAAAAGACCGACAAAAACACAGAAAACGCAAAAAATAATTTGCCCAAAGAACCGGAAAAAATAACACGAAATAAAAAGAATTTCTTCAAACTAATTCTGCACGACCTAAAAGGAAAAATCAGAGCAAACTACAACGGAAGAACTTTTTTCTTTAACGCAAATTCGACCATTCCTGAAAAAGTTGAGGAGTACGAGATCGTTCAGGTAAGCATCATAAACAAAGACCAAGATAAAAAAATCAGCGGACAAAATAACAACAACAAAAATAATGGTGACACAAATGATGAAGAGTCGTTGAAGATTTCTGCGGTTAATTTGGGTTGGATTTTGGAGTGTAGGACGATTACGGTTTTGGAGCTTTGTGGGGTTGGTTTGGAGGATTCGGATGTGATTGGTTTGGCATCTTTATCATCGCTTCGGTCTCTTAATTTGTCTGGCAATCGTTTGACGTTTGAGGTGTTTCCGGCGTTGAAGGTTTTTCGCAAGTTGGAGTGTTTGGAGGTTGGCGGTATACGTTCGCGGGTGAAGGGGATTGATGCGTTGGGGGCGTTGAAGACGTTGAAGACGTTGAATTTATCGGGGTCTGAATTTGACAGTACGGATTTGAATTATTGTGTGACGTTGGCTGATTTGGAAATGTTGGATTTATCCGGTTCGAAGGTTGGAGATCGTGTTGCGGTAATAATGCAGGTGTTGCAAAAATTGAAAGTAATAAATTTGTCAAATACACGAATAACAAACGCAGCAATAGAACCGCTAACAACACTCGATGAATTGGAAGAATTAAAATTAGACGGAACCGATATAAACGAAGAATGCCTTGAATCAATAAACAAAATAAAAAACCTAAAAAAAGTCTCAGCACTAAAAACAAAAATCACAAAAAATCACATAAAACAAAAAATAAATAATCCAAATATAGAATTCAACGTCGACAAATAAAAAAATCGTAATATGTCAGTGAAATGCCTCAACTGTAGTAAAACAAACCTTATTCACGACCTTATCAAACATTTTTTGGCACGCAGATGACGCTGATTATCATGATTTGCGCAGATTTTTTTATAAATGCCTGTTCTTCTTTATATGCGAATATCTTTAAAATCTGCGTCGTCTGCGTGCTAAAAAAGGTTAAGGTTGATTAGAGTGGATATTTCGCTGATATATTACAAAAAATCAAATATAAACACGATAGTTCAAACAATAGTTAAAAATTTTTATGCGAGTTATTGGAATTGGTACGGACATAATTGAGTGTTCGCGAATAGGTCGGATTTTGGCGAGTCATCGGGATAGTTTTACTCGTATGACTTTTACTGAGTTGGAGAATAGTTATTGTTCGGGTCGCAAAAATTTTGAGCAACACTACGCTGGACGTTGGGCAGCAAAAGAAGCGGTGATGAAGGCACTTGGCACGGGATGGATAAGTGGACTTACGTGGACGGATATTGAGGTTGTGAATCAATCAGGCGGAAAACCGTCAATACAACTCCACGACGGAGCCGCAAATATCGCAAAAAAATTAGGCATCCAAGAAATCCAAATCAGCATAACTCACTGCGCCGACTACGCCGTAGCCTTCGCCATCGCCCTAGCCGACAACACATAAAAAACACAAACAAATAACCAATCACAAGTCCATAAAACAGATTCACACAAACAACTTTTTTTGTAATATACCAGCGAAATATCCGGCTCTAATCGACCTTATTTATAACCTTATTTTTCCTAACAAAACAACCTTAGTAGCCATTGTATTACCCCAGATAGCAAACCTTATTACCTTATTATTTTCCAATCCGTTCTATGTTTCGCGTTATTACATTCCGTTAGGAATGTATCGCTCGGTAGAAAAAGAAGCCCCCGCCGAGTCTTCGCATTCCGTAGGAATGCAACCCCGTGACTTAACCAACGGTGGCATTTGCGTAATTCGGAATGCGTAATTCGGAATCAGGAGCAATATCTTTAATTCCGAATTCCGAA
>JAISQS010000445.1 GCA_031274045.1 Planctomycetaceae bacterium
TTGTTGTTGATATTATTGGGGCGTTGCCCCGAGTGGTGTTCGTGAATCTCTTTCGTAGGGCGTTGCCCTACGCTATGAGCTTGTTGCCCTTTCAGGGCGTTGATACAGCGAATAAAAGATACAATGTAACACCCCCACAAAATCCGAAATAATCAGAAATAATCAATCGTTTCGGAGGCAAGCAAGCTCCCATTGCTCACGAACAGATTATTTGTTTATTGTTGTTTTGTGATGAATTTTATTTCAACTACTGAATTGTATTCGGTATTTATCGGGCTGTTTTGTCCTAGCGGAATTACTTGCAATAAATCGCGGTTTAATCCGTGCAATACCAGAAATTCATACACCGTAATTGCCCGCGAATACGACAAATCTAACTCGCGTCTGTAAATGCCGCCATTCTCACTCGCCGATTCATGTCCGCAAATCAATATCCTACAATCCAACTCCCGCAACCTGTCAACCAACACCAACAACTCCCGCTTGCCAACCTCCGTCAACTCATCACTACCAACATCAAATCGAATAAGACTTCCTTGAATCGATTCGGCATCAATTATTACTGATTGGATTGTTGCGAGTTGGTTGGCTGTGTTGTCGCCGGTTGTTTGTATTGAGCGGGCGGTGAGACTAATGGGAGGCAAGCCGCCGGATATTTTATTCCGGTCACCGCCGACATTGGGTGATTTGTTGTTAAAGCCTGATTTCAAGGACGAAACAGCGTTTTGAATCTGCGGTTTTTGAAACACACTCATCGAAAAAAGCATCACAAAAAAACAAAGTAACAACGCCATCATGTCACCATAAATCACAACCCAATCAGGTAAACTCACCACACGCGAAACCAACAACTCCTCAGACGGTAACAACATTGACGACGACTTCTTTGCCCTCGATGAAACAAAAAAACGTGTTGACTGAACAGATGCCGACGATGCCGACGATGACAACGATGACGATGCCGATGACGATGACGAAGCTGAAGCCGATGCGGTTTGATCACTTGTCAATATTTCAAGCGTTGAGTCTTTTGAGTCTAATTCATCAGGATTTATTTGAGACATATACGCAACGTACTATACGTACAATAAAATTCGTTTTGATTATAAGCGTAAAAACGGCGAACATAAATTAAACACCGATGCAGCTAAACCGCGAACATTAACGCAAGCGAAACATCAATTGCGAGCAACTTTAAAACTCAAAAATCGTTGAATGGTCTTTCTTCGGGATCGACATAGATTAGTAATTTATTTTTTATTATTCTTGGGTTTTCGCCTGCGTGTATTGCGAGGATTCCTTTGAGAGTGATTTCCATTGTTCTTACTTCTTCTTCATTTAGGAACGCAAGTTTATCCGCCCAAGGCGTGAACATTAGATTTGACATAAGCGCGCCGTAGAGAGTTGTCAAAACGGCAATTGCCATACTTGAACCGATTGTTGCCTGATCAAGATTTGCCAACATTAACACCAAACCAATCAATGTCCCAATCAACCCGAACGCAGGCAACACTCTGCCAAACATTGCGATTATTCCTCTATTTCGTACATGTCTTGTGCTGATTGCGCGAATCTCTTCACGCAAAAGATAATCAACCGTATCGGGCGATAATCCGTCCGTTATCAATTGAATACCACGCGCAAGAAACTTGTCTTCAAGCGTGTATATTTTTTTCTCAAGAGCAAGAACCCCCTCATTGCGAGCGATCTCCGCGAACAACACAATCAACTCAACATTCTTAACCGGATCAAGTTCTTTGGGATAAAAAACTACACGGATGAATTGGTGTGCCTTGAGAATTTGACGCAATGGATAAGCCGAACAGACCGCCGCAAACGAACCGCCAACCACAATAAAAAACGAAGAGAAACTCAAAAGACTCCCAAGCTTGTCCACACCACTACACAACACCGATACTATAATCAGCGTAAATCCCAAAACCAATCCTAACGATGCCGATAAACTCATGTTGAAAAAAATAAATAATTATTATAGGTTTGAAATAATTGAAGTTTGAAAATTGAGGATTGCAGATTGTAACAATGGTATTAACTCGATCAACGATCATCAATCATCAATCATCAATCTTCAATTTTCTCGTCTTTGTACGGCAAATATTCCGGTCGCGGAATAAGGTTTTTCGATTGATGATACGCGACAGTACGCCGCACTACCTCATCCAACGTCTCACGCACCATCACCGTGTCGCCATTAGTCAACGTTATCAACGTATCAGGACAACGCTCAACATACCGAATCAATTCTGCATTGAGAACAAATTCATCTCTGTCTTTACTCAATCGTGTTAATAAAATCATACGCTTTTTTTGCTGCGACCGTTTACGCAACATACTATAAAATTCGTTGTGTGTACAAAATCATCGTAGATATACTTTTTACACTTGAAAATTCCCTTTTCAAAAAGTCATTGTGAAATTTGTGTAATCAACTTTGAGTCTTAACCGATTCGCAACTTGTAACCAACTTTCCCCTCCCTTAATAACAGCAAAGCCGCCCTACTACGCGCCCTTATTCCCTTATTCGTTGCGTATAAAGTTCACGATCAAATTTGTGGCAAATTGAATCCAATATAGCGACGTGCTTTGACTTTTTGGCGATTCGAAACTGAAAGTACAGACGCAATGCATTGCGTCTCTCAAACAATAAGGGGATAAGGGCGCGTGCGAGGTGACTTCATTGTTATTAAGGGAGGGGAAATTGGGCACCTGTTGCAAATCGATTAAGACTCAATATTGGTTGTACAAATTTTCACTGTAAATTTATAAAAGAGGAAATTTCAAGTATAAAAAGTATACATCAAAAGGAACATTGAAAAATTTTGAATAGGAACTT
>JAISQS010000503.1 GCA_031274045.1 Planctomycetaceae bacterium
TCGTAGGGCGTTGCCCTACGCTATGATATTTTGCCCTTTCAGGGCGTTGATGCAGTGCATTGATACAGTGCTTGATAAAAAGCACAATGTAAAAGCCCCACAAAAAACGAAATAATCAGCTTTCCTTAATCTTCCCTTCCCTTACCTTCATGTGAATTATCTTCTGTCAAAATTTCGACGTTATCTAAAATTGCGGCGTTGTATGCGTCAACCGGTTTAATTTCGGGGTAAAACGGATTCGACGCTTCTGCGCCTTCGCTGATTGCTATCAACTCACCCTCACCCGCCGACAACTCATCATACACCACAACATCCTCAATATCCCCATCCAACCCGCCGCACAACCCCGCCTCACTAAGCGGCAAAACCAAACGCCAACTACCACCACGCAACAACTCATGCTCCCTAGAAAGCGTCACAACCCCAATCACTTTGCCAAATCGCATTTTTTATTTCACACCCGTTAAATCCGAAGCCGGTTCAGCGGAAAGCCGCAACACAAACTCACTCCGAAACCGTTTTATTGATTCTAAAATATTTGATTCGCTTATTCTGTGCGGCGAAATTATCATCACGTTGGCGTTGATTTCTTTGGTATCAATTGCGGTCTGCTTCGGATCAATCGCAAGAATCACACGCAACGACTCCCGCAAACCAATATCACGAATCGCAGTCGCCGGAAATTCGGTCAAAACAACTCCGCAATTTTTTTGCAAAGAAATTATCTTGTCAGCTTCGTCTATCAATTTGGCAAAATCATCAAAATTATTCTGTATCAAATCGTACTCGCTCTGCAATCGCGTCATGGCAAACGGCGACAAAACCGCGTTGCCGTGCCGCGCGAACCATAACGGCTTGGCAACATCGGCGATCTTGCGAAAAACGATTTCAAGTTTCCGATTACGTATCTCGTCTTTTGCAGACGGAGTCAAAATTGATTTGGGCGAAACAACAAGCCGACGCACCCCAACAACACCATCAAGCCGCCGCCGAATATCCTCAACCGAAATCACTCGCCCAAACTCCAACGACAACTCACCCGAACATAAAACACCAACTTCACCACTATCAACATTGACCCCGACATCGCGAACAACCGCCGGTTGATCAGCTTTATCAGACTTCACGTCAATACGAAGATCAAACAATACACTCCGCACGATCTCCTCAATATTAACATCGTCTAATAACATGATTTTTGGTCAACATTCATTTTTTCAAATTTGTTCGTAATTGAGATTTTGTCCGCCGTTGCCGTATTTCACACGCTGTCATTACGCCTCACTTGCCCCTGCAACCGGATCAATAATCCCAAGCGTACACCAAACAATCGGCGAAGTCCGCGTCTGCAAAATCTCGGAAATTAACTTGCCGTCGTTGACAATAATTATCTCATCACCCACGCCCGCTCCAACAGAATCCATCACAATACAAACCCCACCGCCTTCCCCCTCAACTCGAACAACCAACAACTTCACTCCATCAAGCGAAACATGCTTAACAGTCGATGTCACCGAACCAATAACTTTACACTTGAACAAAATTACCTCCCAACTATATGCACTTTGTTATTGCCGCACAATTCGCGTTAGCGGCGGGGGCAAGCCTACGCTATACCACACAAGTTTTTTGAGAATACGAACCATACGAACCATACGAAAAATACGGAATAAACGAAAATTAATTTCTAAAAACTATTTTTAACGCGAAATACACGAAAATACAAAATACGCGAAATTTTAATAAACACTAAAATTAAACACTTTTAAAATCACTTTCGCGAATTTCGTTTTTTAGCGTGTTTCGCGTTAAAAAAAATTATTTCGTTATGTTTCGTATTTTTCGTTTATTTCGTATTCTCAAAAAGCATCTTAAAACTTGTGTGGTATAACGAGGCGAGTACGCCGACGTAACCGCCCGGCGGTCGGTTGCCCTCCTTACGTTTGTCAACGTTTAACTTCCCGTAACTTCCTGTGAAAAAATTCCCAAAAATCGTGTCTGTTTTTCAAAGATAGTCTTGGATTGCTTTGACGTTTACGGTTTTGTTGTCGCGTGAGAAAGAAATCGCGTCGAGAAACGCTTTCGCGCCGCGTATCGTTGTGACCAACGGTACGCCGATTCGCATTGCGGTCGTCCTTATCAAGATTTCATCGCGCACCGGATTTTTTCCCGATGGAGTGTTTATGATCCACTGTACGTTGCCGTCAATCATCCTGTCAAGAATATTCGGTCGCTCCCCCTCAACAATCTTCGCCACCGTCTCCACCTCAAATCCCATACTCGAAATCACCGCGCCAGTCCCGCGCGACGCAATCATTTTGAAACCGAGTTTGACGAGCTGTTTTGCAATTTCGCCGATGAAAGGCTTGTCCGCTTCTTTGACCGAGACAAAAACATTCCCGCTCAAAGGAATCGGAACACCGGTTGCGTCTTCTCCTTTTGCAAATGCCTCTCCGAACGTTTCCGCGATTCCCATTACTTCGCCGGTTGATTTCATTTCGGGACCGAGTCTCGTATCGACACCCGGAAATCTTGTCCAAGGGAATACGGATTCTTTGACCGCGACATGATTTATTTCTTGCCAACGCCGGAACGGGGTAACGAGGAACATCTCGGACAATTTTTCACCGAGCATGACGCGGGTTGCAATCGCAGCCATCGGTTCGCCGATTGCCTTGCTGACGAATGGAATTGTACGGCTCGCGCGGGGGTTTACTTCGAGGACGTAGATGAGATTATTCTTGATGGCAAATTGTATATTGATCAATCCGATAACATTCATTTTGATTGCGATTTTCTTGGTTGCGTCTTCAAGTTGCCTGATTAGTTTCGGAGTCAACGACTGCGGCGGAATCGAACACGCCGAGTCGCCGCTATGAATCCCCGCCTCCTCAATATGCTCCATTATAGCCGCCACAATCACACTCGACCCATCCGATACAGCATCTACATCGATTTCAATTGCGTCCTCCAAGAATCGGTCAATCAGTATCGGGCGATTCTCGTCAATCGTTAAATCCGCTTGATGCGAATACCTCAACAAAGCATCCCAATACGACCGCAAATCATCACGGTCAAAAATTATCTCCATTTTCGCACCGCCCAACACAAAACTAGGTCGCATCAAAACAGGATAGCCTATTTTTTCGGCGGCGGCAATTGCGTCGTCGAGTGTGAAGGCTGTTGAACCTTGTGTCTGCCGGATTCCTAATGATTGGAGCATTTCGCCGAATTGTCTTCTATCTTCTGCGAGAGTAATTGAGGTAACATCCGTTCCGAGAATCGGCACGTTTTCATCCGCGAGAGCTTTTGCCAAATTGAGCGGCGTTTGACCTCCGAATTGTAAAATTACGCCCAACGGACGCTCATGGTGAATCACACCAAGAACATCCTCCAAAGTCAAAGGCTCAAAGTAAAGTACATCCGACGTGTCGTAATCTGTTGAGACGGTTTCGGGATTACAATTCATCATAATCGCGCGGTAGCCGAGCCGTTTTGCAGTATACGCGGCATGACAACAACAATAGTCAAACTCAATCCCTTGCCCAATCCTATTCGGTCCTCCTCCGAGAATCAAAATAGATTTTCTGTAATCCGGCTCTCCGGCTTCGTCTTCCTCGCCGTAGGTTGTGTAATAATAGGGCGTGACCGCCGCGAATTCAGCTCCGCACGTGTCAACCATCTTCCTTGCCGAGATGATTCCTTGATCTATTCTTTGCAAGCGAACTATTTTTTCCGCAACCCCAAATATCTCCGAAAGACGCTTGTCCGAAAAACCAAGACGCTTCAAACCAAGCATATCCTCCGACGAGATTTCATCCAACCGCTTCCCCTCCAACTCAACCTCAGCTTGAACGAGTTCCGCAATTTGAGCAAGAAACCAAATATCAATACCAGTCAGCCGATTTAACGTTTCAATATCACCGCCTTGCTTGATGGCGTGTGCGAGTTGTGTCAATCTTTCGCGCGTCGGCGTACTTATTTTGCGATAAATTTCATCGAGCGGCTCAACAGCATCATCTGCACTAAATAGACCAAAACGCCTGTTTTCAAGCGACCGAATCGTTTTGTGCAATGCCTCCTTGAATGTTCGTCCGATTCCCATTGCTTCGCCGACGGATTTCATTTGGATCGAGAGCGTCTCGTTTCCTTCGGGGAATTTCTCAAACGCGAATCTTGGAATTTTGACCACGCAATAATCGATCGTCGGTTCAAAACATACGCTTGTTGTTCTTGTGATATCGTTGCGCAATTCGTCGAGAGTGTATCCGACGGCGACCTTCGCGGCAATCTTCGCAATCGGGAATCCTGTAGCTTTCGACGCGAGAGCGGAGCTTCGGCTTACGCGCGGATTCATTTCGATTACGACAAGTCTACCGTTTCGCGGGTTCTGTGCAAATTGAATATTGCAACCGCCGGTTTCGACTCCGACGGCGCGAATGATTTTTATTGACGCGTCGCGCATTGATTGGTATTCGCGGTCGGTCATTGTTTGGACGGGTGCGACGGTTATTGAGTCGCCGGTGTGGATTCCCATTGGGTCAAAGTTTTCTATTGAGCAGACGACGACGACATTATCATTCTTGTCCCTCATCATCTCCATCTCAAATTCCTTCCAACCTGCAAGAGATTCCTCAATCAGAATTTCGCCGACCATACTTGCGGCGAGTCCTCCTTGAACGATCTTTTCAAATTCTTCTTTGTTGTACGCGATCCCGCCTCCGGTTCCGCCGAGTGTAAATGCCGGTCTGATAACACAAGGCAGCCCGATGATATCGAGGGCGTTGTATGCTTCGTCGCGGTTTCGGGCAAGTTCGCTTTTTGGCAGATCGATTTTGGCTTGCCGCATGGTTTCGCGAAACAATTCTCGGTCTTCGGCGCGTCTGATGACGGAGCGGTCGGCACCGATCATCTCGATTCCGAGTTCGTCGAGAATCCCTGTATCGGCGACTTGGATGGCGGCATTTAGAGCGGTTTGACCTCCGAGTGTTGGCAGAATGGCGTTTGGTTTTTCTTTTCGTAGAATGGCGGAGATGTGTGCGGTGGTGATTGGTTCAATGTAGGTTCGGTCGGCGGTTTCGGGGTCGGTCATAATGGTTGCGGGGTTCGAGTTGACGAGGACAATTTCATAGCCCTCCTCCCGCAAAGCCTTACAAGCCTGCGTGCCGGAATAATCGAATTCGCAAGCTTGACCAATTATTATTGGACCGGCACCAATGATTACAATTTTCTTCAGGTCTGTTCTTTTTGGCATTATGTAACTGATTAGGAATTTTCTGATTATTTCGGATTTTGTGGGGGAGTTACATTGTGTCTTTTATTCGCTGTATCAACGCCCTGAAAGGGCAAAATATCATAGCGTAGGGCAACGCCCTACGAAAGAGATTCACGAACA
>JAISQS010000531.1 GCA_031274045.1 Planctomycetaceae bacterium
TGGGGAGATTGGTACCAGTTGCGAGTCGTTTGCGGCTCAATATCCGTAGCTCAAATCAGTAACAAAATCGTATTGATTACGATTGCGAAAGGGAATTTTCAAGTGTAAAAAGTATACAAATATTCTTTTCTTCTTTTTCTTCTTTTACCATTCCTTACCTTCCTGTAAATTATTCTTTTATTGTGCTGTTGTATTTTTTTTTTATTTTTGTATTCTATTGCCCGTTCTTTGGCGGGGGTTGATTTTGTGCTTCTGCTATTGATTCGTGTAAGGGATGTAACCTTACGCGGCTTGAATGAGACGTAACTTTTTTCGGCGGTTTAGCCGGATAGTTACAAAACAACTTATCAGGACAAAACAGTCCTTTAACACCTAACTCAAAATTGACAATGAAGACATTAGTATCAGTATTGTGTTTGATTTTTATGCCGGTAGCGGTTTTGCTGGCGGCAGATGATTGGCAAATTGTACCCGGTAGGATTACTACCGATTTTGCAAAAAATGTTGATCCCAAAAAACCATTGCCGGAATATCCGCGTCCACAGTTGGTTCGCAAAACCTGGCTCAATCTAAACGGTCTTTGGGATTACGCCATCACCGAACAAGGAAAAACCAAACTTGAAAAAGTTGATGGTAAAATTCTTGTTCCGTTTCCGGTTGAATCGTCCTTGTCCGGTGTTGCTAAAGCGGTCGGCAAAGATAAAAAATTATTCTACCGCACAAATTTCAAAGTACCGAAGGGGAAGAATTGGGATGGGCAAAGAATCCTTCTTCATTTTGGTGCGGTTGATTGGTCTGCGGTTGTTTATTTGAACGATAAAGAAGTCGGCAATCACAAGGGTGGTTATTCGCCGTTTGTGTTTGACGTAACAGATGCGTTGAAGCCGGGTGGGGATCAGGAATTAGTTGTTGCGGTCACCGATCCGACAGACGAAGGCTTCCAACCGCGCGGCAAACAAATGAATAAACCGCGCTCAATTTGGTACTCCGCTGTAACGGGAATTTGGGCTACTGTCTGGCTCGAACCAGTACCGCAAACATCAATCGAAAAACTCAAATTTGTCCCGAATATTAAGGACGAAACTTTGACGATTGATGCGTTCGTCAAAAATTTGCAAGACGGCGATCAAATCGAAGCGAGAGCATCCTTACAGTCGTCTGCCGGCAATGCCGCCGCAACAGTAACCAAAACTGCTGATGCCGCGTTTACCCTGCAACGTCCCCGAAAAACAAGCCTCGCACGAGCAAGAGCAATCAGACTCGCTCGAAGAAACGCGGTAATTTCAGCTGCAACTGCGACAGCAACAACAAACGCAAACTCCACTCTCATAAAAGTACAACGCGGCGCGGCGAACAAACCTTTGGTTCTGTCCGTTCCGAATCCGAAACTTTGGTCGCCGGATGAGCCGGTGTTGTATGATTTGACTGTTTCGATTATTCGTGACGGCAAGGTTATTGATACGGTTGATTCGTATTTTGGGATGCGTGAGATTTCGTTGGGCAAAACGGCGGATGGGATCACGCGCGTTTTGTTGAATGGTAAATTTCTGTTCCAACATGGACCGCTTGATCAAGGTTGGTGGCCCGATGGTCTTTATACTGCGCCGACGGATGAGGCGTTAGCGTATGATATTATTGTTACAAAAAAACTCGGATACAACATGTTGCGTAAGCATGTCAAGGTTGAGCCGATGCGGTTTTATTATCATTGTGACCGGCTTGGCATACTTGTTTGGCAAGACATGCCCAATAGCGACGCTCACATCGGAGGTAGGTCGCCGGATCTTACCCGCACGCCGGAATCTGCGGCGGTATTTGAGACGGAATGGAAAGAGGTCATCGAGACTCGATACAACTCGCCGAGCATAATTATTTGGGTTCCGTTCAATGAAGGTTGGGGTCAATTTGACACGTGCCGGATTGCAGAATTTACAAAAAAACTTGACCCGTCGCGTTTAGTTGATGCGGTGAGTGGATTCGTGGATCGGGGTTGCGGTGATATTTACGATAAACATGAATACCGCGGACCTGGCACATTTCCGCCGCCAGAGGAAAAACGAGCAGCAGTACTCGGCGAATACGGCGGGTTAGGATTGCCGATTAAGGGACATACTTGGGTAAGTTCAAATAACTGGGGTTATGGCGGGAATTTGAAGGATCGTGATGATTTATTCAGAACGTATCATGAGTTGAATCGGCGTTTGCATCCGTTGATTGCTAAGGGTCTTTCGGCGGCGGTTTATACGCAGACGACGGATGTTGAGGTTGAGGTGAACGGCTTATTGACTTATGACAGAAAGATAGTTAAGGTTGATGTTGACAAATTTTACCGGATAAACGACGAGTTGCATTATCCGTTCCAGTCGGACAATGTTGAAACGGTCGTCCAAACAGCGGCGGAAAAAGAATCAGAATGGTCATACACGACTGAAAAACCGAATGATGGTTGGGAAAAAGCTGATTTTGACGATAGCAGTTGGAAGAAGGGCAAAGGCGGATTCGGCACGTCAACAACACCAAACACAACAGTCCGAACAGAATGGAATACAAATGATATTTGGATTCGCAAATCGTTCACGTTGTCGGCAAGTGATGTGAAAGACGCGTCTCAATTAGCACTTGACATTTTTCACGACGAGGACGCGGAAGTTTTTGTCAACGGAGTAAGCGTACTCAAAGCAAGAGGATATACGACTGGTTATAAGTTGGCACATCCTGCCGTGTTGGGCAAAACGTTGAAAGAAGGCAAAAACACAATTGCGATTTATTGCAAACAAACATCCGGCGGTCAATATATTGATGCCGGAATCAAAAGAGTAATCACGCCAACAAAAGAAAAACAACAAAAAAGAGTCTGGTAAAAAATTGTCGTTCAAAAAATGATGTCACACAAAAAGCAAACAACAAAAGGTAGTCAAAAAAGGTAGACAACCGACCGGCAGTCGGTTGCCTACCTTATGTTGTCGGCGTAACAAGACGACAACAGCAGATCGCAAATATACATCGGTTTTCCAAACCGCCAAACCTCATCTCAACCTAATTTTCTTAACAAAACAACATCAGCAGCCAAAGAGTTACTCCAACAACAAACCTCATTACCTCATTATTTTCTCTTAAATTTTCTGATTATTTCGGATTTTGTAGGGTAATGTTCTAACGATTTTTTTGATGACAACAGGTGATCGTTTTTTGACTTTCAACAATTGGTGACAATGAACGTAAAGGAAGTGAGCAACCCCGTAGGGGTTCAACATTGATAACC
>JAISQS010000538.1 GCA_031274045.1 Planctomycetaceae bacterium
GGACGAAAAAGTTAAATTGCGAATAAATACGGAGCGTGAAAATTCTTTTGTCTTGTTGTTTATAAAACCGATCAATGGAATTTGCACAGAGCCGAAAGCTCTAAAAATCAAAGGGAACACTGCCGAGTTTGAGATTCCTGTTGGGTTGCGTGATGTTCCTAATTTTTTTGTTGAGGCGATGACAATTTCGGGTGGACAAATTTTCAGCGAGGTGCGTGAAATTGTTGTACCGCCTCAAAAAAGAATTTTAAATGTCGATGTTCAACCCGAATCAAATGACTACAAACCGAACGAAAAAGCGAAAGCAAAATTGATCGTCACCGATCTCAACGGCAAGCCTGTTGTTGGTCAAATTGCGGTTGCTGTCTACGATAAATCGGTCGAGTATATTTCCGGCGGCTCAAACGTACCTGATATAAAAGAGTTTTTTTGGAAGTGGCAGCGTTGGCATAATGCCGAGTATTCTTCTAACTTGGAATATTACCAATTTAATATTTTTGGTGAATTCGGAAAACCAAGAATGCACGAGCTTGGCAGGAATGCGTTGATCGTCAATGAATTTGCCATAGATAATGTGAACAGAGAGAATGATAGAGATGTGTTATTGGAAGGTATGTATGGAGTGGCGAATAGTAGAGTTTTTTCATCAAGAATGAGGGTAGCTAATGGCACCGTAAAGCTGGAGCCCGCAGAAATTGCACACGACATCAACGGTAAAGCCGTCATGGATAGTGTCGCTCTTCCTGCTCCGACTGAGTCGTCTACTGTTGGTGAATATGTTGAGCCGGCGGTTCGGAAGAATTTTTCTGATACGGCGTTTTGGTCTGGAGTGGTTGTGACGGATGCGGATGGGGTTGCGCCGATAGAGTTGACGATGCCGGAGTCGTTGACGACATGGAAAATAAATGTTTGGGCAATGAGTCATGGTACGCGTGTTGGTTATGGTTCGTCGCAAATTATCACGAGGAAAGATTTGATATTGCGAATGCAGACACCGCGTTTTTTGGTTGAGAAAGATCAAGTTATGTTGACCGCGAATGTTCACAATTATCTCAAAACCGAAAAGGAAGTTTTGGTCGAGCTTGAATTGGACGAATTGATTTCATCGGACAAAAAAAATAACAGCAAGAAGATAAAAATTGCACCGAACGCGGAGGGGCAAGTTGACTGGTTAGTTGATGCGAGTGGAGTTGGCGACGCGAAGATTCGGATGTTTGCAAAAACCGATGAAGAGTCTGATGCGATGGAGAAAGTGCTGCCGATTTACGTGCATGGAATAGCGAAGCAAGAGGCATGGTCTGGTTTTATCGCGTCGGACAAAAACGCCGGAACGCTTGAATTTTCAGTGCCAAAAGAACGCAAACCGGAACAATCAAAGTTGACCGTTCGATATTCGCCGACATTGGCGGGTACGTTGATTGATGCGATTCCGTATCTTGTTGATTATCCATACGGCTGCACTGAGCAGACATTGAATCGTTTTTTGCCGACGGTTCTTGTGCAGAAGGCGTTGATTGATATGAATATTGATTTGGCAAAATTGGAACAAGCACACACAAATTTGAACGCGCAAGAATTAGGTAATAACAATAACAAACGCTCATGGACTCGCGATGTCAATAAACGTACAAAAAATCCGGTGTACAGTGTTGATGAGATTCGGCTGATGTCGATTGACGGCGTGAAAAAACTGTCTCAAATGCAAAATGCCGATGGCGGTTGGGGTTGGTTTAGCGGATGGCAAGAGCGCAGCTCCGCGCATTTGACCGCGCTTATTGTTCGCGGCTTATATATTGCGCAACGAAATGATGTACAAGTTGACCCGCAAGTAATCGAGCGCGGCAGAAGATGGCTGTCAAATTATCAATCTCAACAAACAGAACATCTCAAAAATTACCTGTCAAATGAAGCCGCGCAAAAACCAAAAGACAAAAAACCAACAAAACAATACGCCGATGCGGTTGATGCTTTTGTGATGTTCGTGTTAGCTGAAACCGCAGAAACGCAAGCGTCAGACGCGAACAACGACGCGAACGATGACGCAAACAATAACAACAATGCACGAACGAATAGAAGAGGAACGCGAGTCAAAAAATCAGACGCGAATACGAATGCGAAAATTGTTGATCGTAAGAGTCTGTTTGTGAAATTTTGTCCTGCTGCGTTGGAGATGCGTGAGTTTTTGTGGCGTGATCGTGGGAAGTTGAGTCAGTATGGAGTTGCTTTGCTTGGGCTTTCGGAGGCGAGTTTTATTGGTGAAAAGTCGCGTGCGCAAGATTGCCGAAAAATTGTTGAGCAATATCTCGTTCGTGACAAAGAGAATCAAACGGCGTATTTGAATTTGCGCCGGAATGCTTATTGGTGTTGGTGGAATTGGGATGGTAGTGAGTTTGAGACGCAGGCGTATTATTTGCGTTTGTTGATGGCGGTTGAGCCGGGCAGCGATGCCGCGCCGCAACTTGTCAAGTATTTGTTGAACAACAGACGCAACGCGGTGTATTGGAATTCGACGCGTGATACGGCGATTTGTGTTGAGGCGTTTGTTGAGTATTTGCGAAAGACGGGCGAGGAGAAACCTGACATGACGGTCGAGGTTTATCTGGACAACGAAATAAAAAAGACGATCAAAATAACGTCTGAAAATCTTTTTCAAATTGACAATACGCTTGTGTTGGAAGGCGACGCGGTAACGACGGGGAAGCACAAAATCGAAATCAAAAAACGGGGCAAGGGTGTTTTGTATTTCAATGCTTATCTTGAGAATTTTACGTTGGAGGATTTTATTGGGTGTGCTGGTTTGGAGGTGAAGGTTGAGCGGCGGTTGTATTTGTTGAAGCGGGATGAGTCGGCGGCATCAATAGATTTGGGGAGTCGTGGTCAAGTGGTTGAGCAACATGTTGAAAAATAT
>JAISQS010000048.1 GCA_031274045.1 Planctomycetaceae bacterium
GTGTTACTAAGGGAGATGGAATCGGTAACCAGTTGCGGATTGGTTGAGACTCAATATTGGTTATACAAATTTTCACGATGATATAAAAAAAAAGGAATTATCAAGTACAAAAAGTATAAAAAATTCCACCCTTTCAGTTCTTTCATCCTTCCGCGTTTTCAGCGTTGAAAAAATAGTTATCGCGTTTTCTTGGCGGGCAGATGTTTGGATTCGATTGCGTTTACGATTGCGGTTATGATTGTTTCGGGCGATGCCATTCTGCCAACACCAGTCTCTCCACAACTCGTACGTCCGGTTTCAGGATAAATTATGGTTGACCCAAACTCAATTAACTTTTTTACGTTATTTTGAATCACAGGTTTGAGCCACATTGACGGATTCATTGCCGGAGCAAATAAGATCGGCTTGTCAAAAGATAATATCAACGTACTGACAAGATCATCCGCGATTCCTGCTGCCGCCTTCGACAAAATATTCGCAGTCGCCGGTGCAATACAAAACAGATCCGCACTCCTCGCCAACTCAATATGCGTATGAACCAAATCCGTCCGAAATAACGATGTCCGAACCGGACGACCACTCAACGCCTCAAACGTAGCTTGACCAACAAGCTCCGTCGCCGCCGCCGTCATCACCACACTGACTCCATAACCCCTTTGGCGCAATTGACTAACAATTATCGCCGCCTTGTAAGCAGCAATACTGCCCGTCACCCCAACCAAAATCTCAACACCACGCCCCGAATCACCAAGCGTTCCATTTTGCATAACAACACCTCATATTTTATATTTCGTCGCGCGCGGAGACACGGAGAACGCAAAGGGTTTTATCCGCATCTCGGAGCAACATCGAAATCGAACCTTCAATATTTTTTCAACGCTGAAAGCACGAAATATGAATTTTAAAAAATTCCGCCCTTTCCGTCTTTCTGCGATTTCCGCGTTCAAAAAACTAAAATCGAATCTTTGCGTCTTTAGAGTCTCCGTGCGCAACAAAAAAGTATTCGTCAATTCTTTTTGACAAATTCCTTGATTCGAATATTTCTGAATCGGATAGGATCGCCGTGTCCCAGAAATCCGATTGAGCCTTTTAAGTTTTGCAATTCCGGGTGTTTTTTACCGTCCATTGATGGTTTATCTTTTAGCGAAGAGACATCCGTTTCCAAGATTGTTTCGCCGTTTAGAATAACTTTGTACTGTGTCCCTTTGATGATGATTTGTTGGTAGTTCCATTCGCCGACGGGTTTTAGATAATCGTTTTTTTCGGGATTTCTTTTCGATGGAACTGAGTAGTATATTGAGCCGTGAAACTGATACGGGCTGAGGTCTTTATACCTTTTGTGAAAGTGATCAAGAATCTGTATTTCCGTTGCGTCGCGAACCAATACGCCGTTGTTGCCGCCCGGTGTTAGCTTAAATTCAAACCGGAGTTCAAAATCAGCATAAGCTTTTTGGGTCGAGATTGAGCCGCCGCGACAAACAAGCTCGCCATCCTCAACCTTGTAACCATTGACATCACCTTTCCAAATCTCAGGCGAAACAACTTTACCGTCAAAAAGAAGCTCAAATCCATCTGCCTTCTCCGCATCCGTAAGCGTATTCAGCCCGTTGCCGATTTTTACTCCGTCCGGATTGACATCAGCCTTCTTCGCATCCGCGGTCGCATTCGGAAAAACATCAGAAGAGAAACAAATATCGCTACTCCAGAACCAGACAAACACAACACACAAACAAAATTTAACAATTTTTTTCATTTGAATATGAAGAGAGTTAATCTCTTTCTTTTTGGGTAATATATCAGCGAAATATCCATTCTTTAACTCAACCTTATTTTTACCTGATTTTTCCTAAACAAAACAACCTTAGTAGCCATTAACAATAAAAAATTCAACCTTATTACCTTTATTATTTCCAATCCGTTTTATGTTTTCGCGTTATTACATTCCGATAGGAATGTATCGCTCGGTAGAAAATGAAGTCCCCGACGAGTCTTCGCATTCCGTAGGAATGCAACCCTGTGACTTGCCCAATGGTGGCATTCCTACGGAATGCTCGTATGTGGGAACATCATTTTCTACCGAGCGATGCAAGCCTACGGCTTGCTGCAATGCACAATGCACAATGTGAATTATGAACTGTGAATTATGAATGGCTACTAAGGTTGTTTTTGTAAGAAAATCAGGTTGTAAATAAGGTTTGTTTTTTCTACAGCGTTGAAGTATTTCACTGATATATTACCTTTTTGGTTTTTTTACGATCACACATAGACAATCTCACTCCAGACGATCTCACACAGGTAGTCCCGCGACACCCAAAAACGCACTACCAAGTTCTCTAATTGTTCTCACGCGGTTTAGGGGATTTTTAACAGGAAGACAAGTGAGCTAATGGAAGAATATTTTTAATGTAAAGTTTGCAAATATTGTAAACAACAGACTACGCATATTTGACAGATTTTAATAATAAAAAACTAATCCGTATAAATCTGTAAAATCTGTTGATAACAAAATTCTCCCCAAAAAATATTCTCCCATTTACCTTCCATTAACTTCCTGTGAAAAAACTTCCTGCGAATTATTCTCCCGAATAAAAATTACGCAATGGAAATTAGAGAACTTGGTAGTACCGATATTTTGCAATAACGCAAAGCGGTTTCGCGGATTTAGATTTCGGTGTATTCGCTGTCGAACACGATATCGACTCCGCTTGGTTGGCGTTCGTGCAAGTTGCCTTCCATGTCGAGATAAATTTTATCTTGCAAAATCTCCCGAATGACGACGTGCAACTTATTGCGTGAAGATGATTTCTCCGTATCAACAAACGATTGCGCGCCCTTATTCAAGTAGACGAGCCGTTTCTGGATAAGTGATGAGAGTTTGAAACGTCCGCCGACTTTCTTTATCAATTCTTCATCTTTGAGTTCTTCTATCATTTTTGCAAGGTAAAGTTTAAGGTTTGTTCAATAACAGTTAATCCGGCTCGCCAAGTCAACAACAGCCAAATAAAGCCGCGTCCAAACTTCGGACAATTCCGCGACAGCGAAGCCCACAATAGACTTGTTCCGTTACTACTGTATTATTTGGGCGTTAGGCGGAGGGGGCTTTAGACTCGTTGCCTACAGCCTCCTCGCCTAACGCCTGTTACATTCTTTTTCAATTTCTGAAACAAGTCCAATATATATGATTTGGGCTATGCTTTTTGGGAGAGAGCTGATTCACAAGACGCAACACGCACGAAATACTTGACAGGAAACAAAAGGCACTCCAAAATCGAACGGCAAATTATCTACTGACATTAATACTTGTCAACTCCCTCCCCACTTTTTTGATTGTGAATTTCTTCTTTTTGGAGTTCCGGTCAAAATGCTATTGTGTTGAATTGTGATTTTTTGTACTATTCGTTTCGTTTGGATAGGGTAGTTTTTCGTTTCGTTCAAATTGAGGTAGTTTTGCAAATTAGTAGCACAAAGTCCTTTTTTATTCGGGGAATTTTTCGCAAAAAGGCAAAAAGACAAATGTATAAATTTATTTCGTTTTATATTTTTTTGGGAGTTTTCGTTTCAATAATGTTTTCGGGTTGTTGTTCTGAGGTGATGCATACGCCGGACGGTGATCCGGTGGTATATTCCGACTACGGCTATTTGTGTCTCCCAAACATAAGACATCCGGGAACCATCGAAAAACAACGGGCAAAATTTTCACAATTTGACAGCTATAATAATGAAGAATATTTTCCAAGAATAAACGCACGATAATACAATCACACAACAAAAGAAGAATGTTAGGCAGAATTGAAAGAATGTTAAGTTAAGCAGAATTTATTTATCTTTATTTATTTTTTTGGGTTCTTTTACTTTTTCGCCTTTTTGTACGTATGCTTGTAGGATATCTCTTAGGTTTATTCTTGCGCGGCATAGTAGTGATTTTAGGGCTTGTGGTGTCATATCCATGATTTTTGCGATTTCGATGTAGCTTAATCCTTCGAATTTGTGCAACAGTACAGCCATTCTTTGCCGGTCTCCCAATGCGTTTATTGCTAGTTGTACCATTTGTTTCATTTCTAATTTTTCTAGTTGTCTTGTTGGTATTGTTCCGCTGCTTGCGATGATTGTGTTTTCAGCCATCATTAGTGCATCGCTTTTTGAGGCATCTGTTCTTTTTATGCCTAGTTGTACTTCCGGTTTTCTGACTTTTGAGCGTATTGCATTTAGCGCAACGTTATTTGTGATGGTGAAGAGCCATGTTGAGAATTTTGCGTCTGGTTGGTAATTTTTTCTTGCGCGGAAGACTCTCAAGAACACGTCTTGTGTCAATTCTTCTGCGGTATCTCTATTGTTTACGATGTGTCGCAATATAGACAGAACCCGCGCTTGGTAGCGAGACATTAGTTCCTCGAATGCAGTCGCGTCGTCTTGTTGCACGGCAAGCATGAGGCGAACATCGGGATCGTTCATGTTCAGATTTACCAAAGTTACGGAATCTGGAGTCATTCTTTTACATCTTTTTCGCGGTTTTTTGCGAGTTCGTTTGCTTCATCTTCGAACCGCTTTGTTAGTTTTTGGATTTCTTCTTTGACTTCGTCGCGTGTATCTTCGGAAAATATTTTTTCTTTTTCGGATTGTTCGGCAGTTTTGTTACCGTCTCGGCGGACGTTTCGTATGGCAATTTTTGCTTCCTCGCAAAGTTTCCATATTTGGGTTACCATTTTTTGGCGTACTTCTGTTGAGAGCGGTGGAATATTTAGCCGGATTACGCGTCCGTCGTTGTTTGGAGTGTAGCCAAGATCCGACGCAATAATTGCCTTCTCTATTGCCTTCAAAGTCTCGGGATCAAACGGACGTATCACGACAAGATTTGACTCCGGACAAGCAACGGTTGCGAGTTGTTTTAGTTGCACGGATTCGCCGCCGTAGGCTTCAACACGTATCGAATCAACAAGTCCGGGATTTGCCCGACCCGTCCGTATGCCGCTCAAATTATGACGCAACTTGGCAACCGCCTTCTCCATGCGTTCCTCAACATCAAGTAATATTTCATCTGAATCCATAAATTTAACTCCTACTCAAATTTTACAAAAAATAGTTTTCAATATCCGCCAAAAAAATATAAACCCCACTCCGCCAACAAACCCACAATCACAATAAAAAACAAAATCACAAACAACAAGCCCAAAAATCATACCCAAAATATCAAAGTCGCTAATTCTATTATCTTCGACAACTTTGTCAACTTCGCCAACAATCCATCAAGTGGAGAAATTTTTTCACAGAAAATTACTGATTATTTCGTTTTTTGTGTGGCATTTACATCGTGCATTTTATCAAGCACCGTATCAATACAATGTATCAACGCCCTGAAAGGGCAAAATATCATAGCGTAGGGCAACGCCCTACGATAATTGATTATAAATAACCTTC
>JAISQS010000633.1 GCA_031274045.1 Planctomycetaceae bacterium
GTAATATATCAGCGAAATATCCGCTTTAATCAACAACCTTATTTATAACCTTATTTTTCCTAACAAAACAACCTTAGTAGCATTGACAATAAAAAAATATCTACCTTATTACCTTATTAGGTTACACTCTCAAAATAAGGTAATAAGGTTACGTTTATAGGGGGTCACGGGCTACTAAGGTTGTTTTGTTTGGGAAAAATCAGGTAAAAATAAGGTTTGTTTTAATATCGCGCTGCCAATTTTCACCGATATATTACGAAACTACATTATCAACTACACCGCCAACTTCATTTGTTGTTTGTGTGTCGTTTATATTTTGTTCATCTTTATCGGGTTCATCTTTTGTTGTTTTTGGCGGTTTTGTGTTTTTTGTTTGTTCTTTTTTTCGCTTTTTTTCTTCTGCCGGATCAGCTACTTGCACACGTCCCAAAAGTTGCGCTAAGTCCCCGAAACTGCGCAACGGCTCTTTGCCTTGACGCATCTTTTCTGTAATCGGCTTAACGTTCTTTTCCTTCGTCGATGTCGCAACATAACTCCGCGTTCGCCGCTCGTCCTTTTCATCCCGCCAATTATTACGTCTGTCATTGCGTCTTCCGTCGTTTCGTCTGGCTTCTCCGCCTCCCGAATTATTTCGCAAAACATCACGGTTTTCGCTTGTTGATTTGTTTGTTGTGTTATTCCAAAGACCGGTTCCTCCGCGTTTTGCAGGTTGGTTTGTTGAAGTGGTTTGAGTTGGTTGGCTGGTTTGTGTGCGGCTGTTTCTTTGAGAAGGTGCGGCAAGACGGACTCGAGATCGTTCGCCGGATTCGTTGCGGTTTGTTGAGGCGGGTTGATTTGTGGTTTCGCCTTGTGTTGTTGGGCTTGTGCTTCCGGTTCGTCTTGGATAATTTGAGCTGCCTGCTTCTCTGTTTGGTTCGCGTCTTTGCCAACTTCTTGGCGGTCTGGTATTTTTGGCGTTGTCTTGTGTTGGTGCATCGCCGGTCTGTCTATTTGTGTCGGGCAAATTTGTGTTACGTTTTAGTTCCCTTACTGTGCCGGGCGACAGCATTGTCAAAGAAATCCGATGCCGATTCAAGTCAAGCTCCGTGACCCAAACACGCACAATATCACCGACCGATACTTTGTCATAAGCGTCACGAATATACCGATCCGACATCTGACTAATATGCACCAAACCGGGCTCATGCAAACCGACATCAACAAACGCACCAAAATCTACAACATTCAAAACCGCACCGGTAAGCTCCATCCCCAACGTCAAATCTTCAAACCGCAACACGCTCTTTTTGAATATCGGCGGGGGCAAAGACTCACGCGGATCACGATTCGGTTGAGCTAAATCAGTCAAAATATCCGTAACGGTAAATTGACCCGCCTCAAACTCTGCCGCATATTGCGCCGCCAGCTCGCTTATTCCCGCCGCCAAAATTTTCTCCGCAAGCTCACGCTGCTTGTCAACACTACGCAAATCCTCCGGCACAAAACCTAACTTTGCAAGAATACGTGTCGCCAACGGATAATTTTCAGGATGAATCCAAGTCGCATCAAACGGATTCGTTCCGCCGTACACCTTCAAAAAACCCGCACAATTCGTATAAGTAGTCCCGCTAATCCCGCTAACTTTGAGAAACTCTTCACGCGAATTAAATCGACCTTGCTCAATTCGATAAGCATACAACCGCTGCGCCGTCAACTTGTTCAACCCCGCCACAAAACGCAACATCGAAGGTGTCGCCGAATTAACATCAACACCAACATAATTAACACACGACTCAACAACCTCACCCAAAACATCACGCAACCGCTTAACCTTGACATCGCGCAAATACATGCCAACACCCAAACTCTCCGGCTCAACCTTGACCAACTCATTCAACGGATTTTGCAAACGGCGACCAATCGAGATCGTGCCGCGTTGGGGAAGATCATAGTGTGGAAATTCATCCTTGCCGACTTGACTTGATGCGTAAGTGCTGGCACCGGCTTCGTTGACAATAACATACGAAACATCAACATCCGAACCCGCCAAACCATCCGAAATCAATTTCGATACAGCTTGCTCCGTCTCGCGACAACCCGTTCCATTGCCAATCGCAATAACCTCAGATTTGTACTTCTTGATCAACTCCGCCAGCTTCTTGATCGCCGCCAACTTCCGATCCGAACCATTCGCAAGATATATAGTCGCAAAATCTAGTACATTGCCGAATTCATCAAGCGGAACAATTTTACAACCATGCTTAAAACCCGGATCAATCGCAATCACCCGCTTTCGATGAAGCGGCGGCTGAAGCAAAACACCACGAAGATTCTTCGCAAAAATATGCACCGAATGCTCCTCCGCATACTCTGTCATGTCCAACCGCAACTCACGCTCCAACATCGGAATCAACAACCGATGAACCGCATCCCGCAAACAACCGGACAAAAATTCAGCAAACTTGTGATCCTTCGGAACAACCAAATCACAAACCGCACCAACAATCTTGTCCTCATTGACCTCAATATCCACACGCAACACCCGCTCCCGCTCGCCGCGATTAAACGCCAAAATACGATGCGCCGGAATATTAGTAACACTACACGAAAAATCAAAATAGTCCGAAAATTGCCGCTCAAATTGCTCGCGTTCTTTTGCTTTGAGGTCTTCGCGGCGGCGTTTTCGTTCGGCATCTTTCTCTTTGGTTTTGTTGTTGCTTTTATGTTGTTGATCTTTGTTTTGGTTTTGGTTTTGATCTTTTTCTTTTTCTTTTGTTTTTCGTTTATTTTGTGCGGTGGAGACTTTTGATTTTGCTGATGTTGTTCCGGTGTCGATGAGGGTATCTCGGATTTCCTGAAATTGCTCGGTGATTTCGTTCGCGTCGTTGCTTGCTTCGGCAACATCGCCCCCAACAACTCCACCATCAGCCGCCGCAACATTCGCCGCAACATCCGCCCCGCCGTCACCAGACTCAACCGCTTGCTCTTCATTTTGCGC
This sequence comes from Planctomycetaceae bacterium, assembly GCA_031274045.1. Classification (GTDB taxonomy): domain Bacteria; phylum Planctomycetota; class Planctomycetia; order Pirellulales; family Thermoguttaceae; genus WRKP01. The sequence continues at coordinate 2,978 of JAISQS010000633.1, forward strand.
GTCGTGAGTTGCAGCTTGCTCGTCTTGGGCAATAGTTATGTTTTCTTGATCGTTCGTTTTTTCTTCTTTGTCAATTTCTTTAACTGCTGTTTCCGAATTTATATTTGTCTCGGACTCAATTTTATTTTCTGTTGTTGTTTCTGTTTTGGGTTCTGTTGAGTCGGTTTCGGGTTGGTCAATTTGATTGAGTTGATCGACTTGATCGTTTGGGATTTCTTTGTTCTTTGGTGGTTCATTGTTGTTGTCGGTTTTAGTTTTGTTCAAGTTATCTTTATTTGTTTCGAGATTTTTTTGTTCGTTTTCTGTGGTTGTTGGTTTATCTGGTTTTTTTGTTTCGATTTTTTTTGTTGAGAGTTTTCCTTCTTGTCTTATTATTTCTCGGATTTTTTGGACGGTTTCATTTTTTTCTGCGAGAATTTCGGCGATGATGTGTCCTGCACCTAGCAGAGCGTCGGCTACAGATTTTATTTTTTTGTCTTCGTTAATAAACTCGGCGGCGCGGGCATCGAGATTCTCCGGCGCGATTTTTTCGTTCAGGATTTCGTCTGCAAGCTCGCTCAAACCGCATCCTTTGGCAGTACCCGCAAGCGTATTCTTTTTTGGTTTGTATGGAAGATACAGATCTTCGAGCAACTTTATTGTTTGTGCTTCGCGTATCTTTTTGTCGAGTTCGTCCGTCAGCACGCCCAATGCGTCAATTGCCTTGAGTATTGCTTGTTTTCTTTCGGCAAGCGATCTGGCGAGACGTAATTCGGACGTAATTAAACGTATCTTCTCTTCGTCAAGATTACCGGTAATATCCTTGCGGTACCGGGCAATGAAAGGAATTGGATACCCTTCATCAAGCAATTTTATAACAGACTGAACGCGGTCTTGCGGAAGTCCGAGATCGCCTGACAAGCTACTAAGATTTATCGTAACTGGCTCTACCATGTTGGGGCAAAAAATACGCAACGTACTATAAAATTCGTTGATTGCAAAGCGTAAAAACGACAGATCCAAATTGAACACTGCCGCAGGCAAGCCTGCAAATATAAACGAAATCTAAAATACAAGCAGTTTAAAAATATGCAATTGAAACGTCAAAAAACCAACAGAACAAATCAAAAAAACTATCGTGTATTGAACAGTTATTATTCGTTCTGGTGTCACACAAAAAGCTGCCAAGCACACGCGGCAGCAACAACAGGGGCGTAATACTATGAAATGTATACCAAAATGTCAAGCGTCCGAAAAAAATATTTTTTGCCGCAAAAACCACAACAACCCAAACACCGCCCCCCCCCCTCACTCCCGTTATACCACAAAATTCGCGTCAGCGACGGAGGGCTTGCCCTACTATTTCACACATTTTTTTTGAGAATACGAACCAAACAAAAAATACGAAATAAACTTTTTACACTTGAAAATTCCCTTTCGCAATCGTAACAAATATGATTTTGTTACCGATTTGAGCTACGGATGTTGAGTCACGACCGACTCGCAACTGGTACAAATTTCCCCACCCTTAGTAACAACGAAGTAGAGACGCAATGCATTGCGTCTCTACAATCCGCTCCCTTATCCCCTCATTCACAATGTTTTAATAAGGGGATAAGGGCGCGGATTGGGGGAACATTGTGTTACTAAGGGAGAGGGAATCGATAACCCGTTGCGGATTGGTTGAGACTCAATATTGGTTATACAAATTTTCACGATGACATTTAAAAAAAGGAATTATCAAGCGCAAAAAGTTTATTCGTGTTTATTAAAATTTCGCGTATTTTGTATTTTCGTGTATTTCGCGTTAAAAAAATTTTCGAAATTACTTTTCGTATGGTTCGTATTCTCAAAAAAGATGTGTGATACAACAAGGGCTTGCCCCCGACGAGAGTAACGTGAATTGTGTGGTATTTGGACATTTAACATTAAAATTAAGAAAGGATAATTTATGAAACGAGTTTATTTAGTGATGGCAATTTGTGTTGCTATTTGTCTGGTTGTGTCTGGTTGTGGAATGAAAAAAATTCCGGCAAATTTCCCGTCAAAGTTGGTTCAATTTAGCGTGAAATTGACGCACAAAGATAGTCCGGTGACGGGTGCGGCGGTTTCGCTTGTTGCGGATGGTTTGAGTTACAGTGTTATTGCGTACACCGATTCGTCGGGGGTCGCGCAATTTGAGACATCAATCAACACGTTCTCAAAACCCGGCGTTCCGCCAGCAACTTACAAAGCAATAATCACACACTCACCAAAAGCACCCTCCGAACTTTCCAACGAACAACTCGGCAAAATGACTATGGAAGAAGTCAACGCGAACAGAGCAAAAGTGGAAGCGGAGATTGCGGCGATGCCTAAGATTGTCCCCGACGATTGGGGCAACATCGAAAGCACCCCAATAAAAATCACCATCCCCGAATCCGGCGGAAACAAAACCATAGAAATCACCGACCCAAAAACATTCCAGTAATAATGTAATTTGGGCAACGTAAGGTTGGTGACCACCAAAAAATTTGCCGCGAAGCGGCGACGGACTGGAACGCGGGCATCCCGCCCGCCTCTGTGCGTAATTCGGAATGCGGAATTAGGAATTAGGAGCAGTATCTTTAATTCCGAATTCCGCACTCATAATTACTCCAACACGTCTTGGCGTTCCTTCCAAACTTGTTCGGTTTCCTAATGCACAGAGGCGGGCGGGATGCCCGCGTTCCAGTCCGTCGCCGCTTCGCGGCGAACTTATGGGGCGTTGCCCTGTGCTATGGGCTTTTTGCCCCGTTGGGGCGGGTTGGTTTTGCTGGTGCGTTTTGGCGATCCCGCTGTCGGCTTGCGCCGACGCTATTCACCAAAAAAGCCTGGCAGTCGATTGCCCACCTTACGATCACCAACGCATTAACCGCCCCATTTCGTCGGGGGCAAGCCTCCGTCGCTAACATTACCATCCGCCTCCCAAACAAATCTCCTTAACAAAAACACCAATACCACTACCGATAATTACACCAAAAATAATACCAGCCGTAGCCAACAACACCGGATGATAAGATGCTTCTGTCTCGTCATAATTTATTAACAACGCTTCATAAACCGCTTTAGTCCTCAAAAATTTTTTGTTCTCTGCAATCACCCCGCCAATCGCCCCGAAAATTGCTCCTAAAATCACTGCGCCGAATGAGTTGCCGGTTAGCAGCGTCCAGAAAAATGCCGTACCGATAATGATAAAAAAAAATTACAATCCACCGCAAATATACCCCACGACCAATCATATCCAAAGGAGTAATATCTCCCGTGTTTTTGGCATATACGTCCGCACCGTTTTCGATCAAGTATTTTATTACGTCAACATTGGGATTATTGATCACAGCATAATGAAGCGGTGTCACACGATAGCTGTTTATAGCATTCATATACGCGCCGTTTTCGAGCAGTTTTTTGATTACATCAACATTGGGATTCCAGCACGCAGCAATATGAAGCGGTGTGTTAGCTCCATTCTTTGATATCATAAGTACATCCGCGCCGTTTTCGATCAGACACTCAATTATGTCTGCATTGGGTGCCGACGATGCTGCATAAATAATTAAAGGTATAAACCAATCAGAAACCCTACTGATTAACTTGGGATCAATATTCAACCACTGTTTTACTGTTTCCAAATCTCCTCTTTTAATGGCAGTGCGAATATTACATTTCGGGTTTTTCCTATCAACGGGTACCGCAAAATTTCGCAGAAGGTTTTCCTTTTTTATATTTATCCACTGTTTTACTGCCTTCATATCTCCTTTTTTAATGGCGGTGTAAATATTATATTTCAGCTTTTTTTTATTAACGGTTGCCCCAAATTTTCGCAGAATGTATTTCTTTCCTATCGTGTTCGCTACGTCTAGCGGCGTATGACCACTATTGCTTTTTGTATTTATCTCTGCACCGTTTTCGATCAAACATTTGATTATTTCAACGTTATCATATTCGTTATCGTTATACATTGCAGCCCAATGAAGCGGCGTAGTACCATCACCAGCTCTTGCATTTACTTCCGCGCAGTTTTCGAGCAGACATTTAATTATGGCAACATTGTCATGACAGCTTACAGCCAAATGAAGCGGCGTACCAAGAATAACGTCTTTTTCATACACCGATTTCGGATCAGCATTTATACACTCATGTACCGCTTTCAGATCACCTTGTTTTATTGCATCAAAAATATTTACGTCCGGTTTCTTCTTAATAACAGTTTTCGGACGCGGCTGATATGATTGTTGTGTTGGTTCTGTTTTTTTATTGATTTGCGGCTGGACTTGTTGTGTCGGTTCTGTTCTTTTGTCTGTTTGATGATCGATTGGTTTTGTGTGAGTTGGTTGTTCTGTCGGTTTGGGCAACACAAATTTGCGAGTCTTACAAAAGTATTCGTACACGTACCATTCGGCTTCTGTCTTTGAGTATCCCGCTTTCAATGCGTCGTCAATTGAGCGTTTGTAGTCGTCGTATGTAATTCCACCTTTGGCTGCGCGTCTTTTGAATTTGGTATCAATCAGTTGATCAAACGGACGGCGTTTTACGGCAATATCATAACCTTGTCGTGAGGCATCATCACCAAAAATAGTTTTCGCTCTACCAAGAAGACGTAATTCCGCATCCACTTTAGCCGAGTCCAAACCAGTTTTGGGCTTCTTGAATGCAATGTTATAAGCAGTATTACTCTTTTCCTGAACTGTACTCAAATTGCTCTTCGGCGAAACTCCTATCAAGTCATATAAACTCACCTTGTCATCACCCAATACAATCTTCAACTCAACAGCAATCTTATCCATATCATTTTTTGATATGATTTTCTTTTTGACTTCGGGCGGATATTGTGGTTCTTGCGGGACAAATGAATCTGTAACTTTGAGATGAAGCCATGAATCAATTGTTGACTTTTCAAAAAACGCAGCAAATTCTTTGTGGAGGTCATCGTATTCTTGTTGTTCAAGAATCCCGTCCTCTTCGTAAACCGCAGCGGCATCGTGACCATGTTTTTCGCGTATCGACCGCGCCTCGCGGGCAAGTTGCACTAAATCATATTTCTCCGGTGATCGTTGCCAAGCTTTGGCAACTTGTACAAAATGTTTGTACTTTGCATCCGCAGCAAATAACTTATTCCACTCCAAAATTTTCTTGTCCAATTCCTCTTTCAGCGCAGCAACATCCGTGACCGCAGGATCAAGAAAAAGCTCCAGTTCAAGGTAAATGTTATCTGACATGGTTAATTGTTAAAGTTATTAGTTCATAGTTCATAGTTCATAGTTCATGTGTATGTCACGTGGTAGGTGACGTAGCAATTCGCGTTAGCGACGGGGGCTTGCCCCCGACGAAATGGGGCGGTTTATGCGTTGGTGATCGTAAGGTGGTGGCAACGTAAGGTGGGATCAACGTAAGGTGGGCAACTGACCGCTGGGCGGTTGCGTCGGCGATAGCCGACAGTGGGGGCGTGAAACGCATTGATATTCCAAACCGTTCCCGTCGGCGCAGCCGACAATTGCCGCGAAGCGGCGGCGGACTGGAACGCGGGCGTCCCGCCCGCCTCTGTGTGTAATAGCACCA
>JAISQS010000061.1 GCA_031274045.1 Planctomycetaceae bacterium
TGTTGGGCAATTTGGTATATCAACGCGTTTTCCGCTCCTCTGTTTTCGTCTTGCTTCGCTCGCCGCGGTAACGTAAGGTGGCAGACCGCCTAGCAGTCGGTCTGCTACCTTACGTTACACAACCGCCTCCCTGCCTAATGACTCAAGCCTTCCGGTAAAAACTTACATTTATGACCGCCGAAAGTATATTATTGGGGCGTTGCCCCGAGTGGTGTTCGTGAATCCCTTTCGTAGGGCGTTGCCCTACGCTAATGTAGAGACGCAATGCATTGCGTCTCTACTTTCAGGGCGTTGATACTGCGAATAAAAAACACAATGTAACACCCCCACAAAATCCGAAATAATCAGAAAATTTTTAACCATCAACAATCACCCTTTAACAAACTTTTTTGTTACCATGCAATCAACAAATTGCTTTTCAATGAGTGCGGCTTTTTTGTCTGCAATCATTTTTTTGTCCGCCGCCGCAATAACTACTGCGGCTGAAAACTACCCCAATGCCCGTCAAGTTGAGCAGGAAGACGTTTACTTTGGGACGAAAGTTACTGACCCGTATCGTTGGATGGAGACGAACGGTACGAAAGAATTGTCCGACTGGATTGACGCGGAGAATGAGTTGTCGCGAAAGTATCTTGACGCGATTCCGATGCGTGATGATTTGAAAAAACGTCTGACCGATGTTGTCAATTACGCGCGTTTTTCGTTGCCGATGATAAAGTCCGGCAAGTTGTTTTACTTCAAAAATAACGGATTGCAAAACCAGTCGGTTCTGTATGTTGTCAACACGATAACGACAGATACGCCTGAAGCGGATGCGCGGGTTTTGATTGATCCGAATAAATTCTCTGACGACGGCACCGTCAGCCTCGCGTCAATTTCCGTTTCAAAAAATGGTAAATATATCGCCTACTCAATTTCACGAAGCGGCTCCGATTGGAAAGAGATCAAGGTATTGAAAATTGATACGGGCGAAGAGTTGGCGGACAAGATTGATTGGGTCAAATTTTCAGGTATTGCTTGGCATGGAGACGGTTTTTTTTACAGCCGCTATGATGCTCCGCCGGACGGAAAAATACTCACGGCAAAAAACGAAAACCACAAAATCTTCTACCACAAACTAAACTCGCCGCAAGAAAACGATACCCTAATTCGTGACGATAAAACACACCCGCAACGAACCCGCCAAGCCGCCGTCGATGACGATGAACGTTTTTTGTTCATAAGCCAAAGCGAGTCAACGTATGGAAATTCGCTTGAATTTAAGGATTTGACGTTGCCTGAATCAAAATTTAGCACTATCGTCAGCGATTTCAGTTCTGAGCAAAATGTTGTCACTGTGATTGACGGCAAGTTTTATATTCTCACTGATCGCAATGCGCCAAAGAAGCGTCTTGTTGTAGTTGACACCAAAAAACCTGAGCCGGAAAATTGGGTTGATGTGATACCGGAATCGGAGATGCTCTTGAGTTCGGTGAGTCATATCGGCGGCAAATTTATTGTCACGTTTTTGAAAGACGCGTCGGATGTCGTGTTTGTCTACGACACAAACGGCAAACAATTACGCGAGATTCAATTGCCCGCTATCGGCAAAGCCGGATTTTCCGGCGACAAAGACTCGCCGATATTCTTTCAATCGTTCACGTCATTTGTCTACCCGACTGTGATTTATCGTACAAATATTGATTCGTTGACAAGCAAGACTTTTTTTCCGTCGGCAATTGATGTGAAACCGGAATTGTATGTTACCGAGCGGGTCTGGTACACAAATAGCGCAGGTCGCAAAGTACCGATTTTTTTAACGTACAAAAAAGGGATCGAAAAGAACGGTCTCAATCCGACGTTATTGTATGGATATGGCGGATTCAATATCGGGATGTCGCCGTCGTTCAACGCGATGCGGTTGCCGTTTATTGAGCGCGGAGGAATTTACGCGATGGCAGTTTTACGCGGAGGAGGCGAATACGGCGAAGATTGGCACAAGGACGGAACAAAATTGCGGAAGCAGAATGTGTTTGATGATTTTGTTGCGTCGGCGGAATTTTTGATTAAGGAAAAATATACTTCGCCGTCAAAACTTGCGATTCTTGGCGGTTCAAATGGAGGTTTGCTTGTCGGCGCGGTGGCGTTGCAGCGACCAGACCTCTTCAAAGCAGCCGTACCAAGAGTAGGTGTACTCGACATGTTGAGATACCACAAATTCACTATCGGATGGGCTTGGGCAACAGACTACGGAACAAGTGAAGACAGCAAAGAAATGTTCGATTATTTGCACAAATATTCCCCATTGCACAATGTCAAATCGGGCATAAATTATCCGGCAATGTTAATAATGACATCCGATCATGATGACCGAGTTGTGCCGGCGCACTCGTTCAAATTTGCGGCGACATTGCAACAAAAAAGCACAAGCAAAAATCCAATCTACATCCGAATTGAAACCAAAGCAGGTCACGGCGCAGGCAAACCAATCACAAAACAGATTGAAGAAGAAACAGATGTCTGGTCTTTCATTTTAGA
>JAISQS010000125.1 GCA_031274045.1 Planctomycetaceae bacterium
CGGGGTTGCTCACTTCCTTTACGTTCATTGTCACCAATTGTTGAAAGTCAAAAAACGATCACCTGTTGTCATCAAAAAAATCGTTAGAACATTACCCCACAAAATCCGAAATAATCAGAGAATATCAAAATAAATTTTCTGATTGTTTCATATTTTATGGGAGGTTATATTTGAAATGAAATCTCCGATTTATCAACACCCTGAAAGGGTAAACCATAACGTAGGTCAACGCCATTTGTAAGCACACAGATGACACAGATTATAAAGATATTCGCAGATTTAGGAGAAATATAATGAAATCTGTCTGCGAATTACTTATGTGAATTACTGAAATTTGTGATATATTGGGCAAATCGAATTTGAGTCACCTATTGATTTGCCAAAATGTGAATGTGAGGAATATGTAGGTGCAAGTTTAATCAAAGTAAGAAAAGGAGATTAAATTATGAGACTGATAACAACGTTGATATTTTTGTGTTTGTTGTTTTTTGGGCAACGGGTTTTTGTTGATTTGTTGCAAGGTCAGGAGCCTCCGCGTCGTGAGTTTCCGCGAGGCGGTGAATTTGGCAGACGCGAGGGGGGCGGTGAATTTGGCAGACGTGAAGGAGGCGGAGCAAGACGCGAAGGCGGAGGAGAAACCAGACGCGAAGGCGGCGCAAGACGTGAAAGCGGCAACAATAACGAAGCCGAACAACGACAAAGAACCGCAAACCGCAACGAAAGAGATATTCAACGTCTACGCGAATTTGATACAAACAAGAACGGGATTCTTGAACAGAATGAGATGTCCGATCCGTCACGCAAGGAGGCGGTGAACGGGATTGTCACGAGACTTGGCGGGACTGCTGGGCAACCTACGGTGAATATTGCGGAGTTGGCAAAAAAAGCTGCCGCAAACCAAAACCAAGCCGCTCAATCCGGTAACCCAAATTTGCCATCGGATCCTTTGGTGCCGTATTTTGGCGAAACGGAAGAGACGATGCCTGCCGTATTAACTTTCGGCACACGGGAAAATACGCCAACAAATACCGTCGCACAAAACAATAGCACAACAAAAAATAACCCAAACAGCGAAAAATTAAACTCCGCAAGAACCACAATGACAAAGTTCGACACGAATCATAACGGCACTCTTGATAAGGACAAAAACGAATGGAATGGTTTGCCGTTTGACGCGAGCGGAGCCGACAAAAATAAAGACGGTCGTATTTCGATGGATGAGTTGGTTGTCGCGTTGGGCGGTACTGCAAACGCGGCGGTTCCGGCTCTTGTGAAGGTCAAGCCGTCTATTCCGTATGAGCATTTACCGGCGGGGGTGCCTGATTGGTTTTTTAAACGGGATACCGATCAGGACGCTCAATTGACCATGTTGGAATACGCCAAAGGCGATGATGATTATGTCAAGAATGGCGAGTTAAATGATAGAATTGCGACTGAGTTCATGTTCCTTGATCGAAACAATGACGGCGTGGCGACGGTTGCGGAAATTTTTCAGACGTTGAAAAAGGTTGATGATGAGAAGCAGAAGCAGGCTGATTTGGAGCGTCGTGAAAAAGAGCTTAAACTCGGCAATGCAAACAACAAAGTTCTGTCATCAAGAATTGCAAGCAGCACTTCTCCAAATACTACGGTAACTACCACGACACTAAACTACCAACCGCCGCAACCGCAACCGATGCCGACTTGGGGCGCAGGCGGTACACCTCCTCCGCCGCCGCCGAATTGGGGCGCAGGCGGTACACCTCCTCCGCCGCCGAATTGGGGCGCAGGCGGTACGCCTCCTCCGCCGCCGAATTGGGGTGAAGGCGGAATACCGTCGCGTCCGCCGCAAGACGGTGAGAATAAGCCGGTGAGTGTTTTCCCAAATCCTCAACCGCCAGTCCCAGTACCGGCAGAAGAACCGGCAGCAAAAGAAGGAGGTTGGAAACCGGGTTCGCCGACCACCGCCCCAACAACAACTCCAACAACCGCCCCATACGCCAACGGAACCAACAACGAAAACCGCAACAACTCCCGCAATTGGGGTAGAAGCAGATCGAAAAGGTAGGTAACCGGCTACCATGATTTCTTGGTGAATAGCGTCAGCGTAGCCGACAATTGCCGCGAAGCGGCGCGGACTGGAACGCGGGCATCCCGCCTCGTTATACCACATAAGTTTCGCCGCGAAGCGGCAGTGGACTGGAACGCGGGCGTCCCGCCCGCCTCTGTGTGTAATAGCACCAAAAAAGTTTGAACGGAACGCCAAAACGGATTGGCAAATGTTCTCCAACACGTTTTGGCGTTCCTTCCAAACTTATTCGGTTTCCTAATGCACAGAGGCGGGCGGGACGCCCGCGTTCCAGTCCGTTGCCGCTTCGCGGCTATTGTCGGCAACAGCCGACGGGTGGCGATCAACACGATTTCCGCCCAAATTTCGTCGGTAGCAAGCTACCGTCGCTAACATTATGCGAATGCATTTATGACTTGTGTGGTATAACGAGGTCAAAATATCATAGCGTAGAGCAACACTCTACGAAGATGTATGAAAAAATTATTGTTACAAAATTTCACTGATGGTGTAGAGTTGGCGATGCTTTTATTTGTGAACATCGCGGTTATTTTGTCGTCGGCGGTTTTGCTTGCCGATAACGAAACAATAAGCAGCGTCAAAAAGACGAATGATGCTGTTGTCGAAGTTGATATTAACAAAGACAGCGAGTTATCTGTTGAAATCAGGTTATTGAAAGAAAATGCCCAGCGCGGCGACGCGAACGCACAATACGAACTCGGGAAAATTTACCTTCACGGCGACGGAATATCTTTTCATCCAAACAAAACGCTCGCAATCCAATGGCTAAATAAAGCCGCAAACCAAAATCACGCAAAAGCCGAATACTATCTCGGACAATATTACTACGAATCAGATGACCACAACAAAGCCATCACACATTTCCTAAAAGCAGCAAATCAAAATCTCGTTGACGCTCAATACAAACTAGGATTCTGCTACTCCGAACACGCAAATAAAGCCGAAAAAAGTACCGCACAAGAAAGAGAATCAGACAGAATTGAAGCGGTTAAATGGTTCAAAAAAGCCGCCGAACAAAACGACGCAGGCGCAAAAATCCAACTCGCATATTGCTATCGGCATGGAATCGGTATTGAAAAAAATTATGCCGAAATGATCAGGTTGTACAAAGAAGCCGCAGAGATTAACGCCGAAGCACAATTCCATCTGGGACAATGCTACGAAAACGGCACAGGAATCGAAAAAAATGTAAACGAAGCCGCAAAATATTATCACAAAGCCGCCGCCGCAAACTTGCAAGACGCTCTAATAAAACTCGCACATTGCTACGAAAACGGAATCGGTGTACCAAAAGATTACGATAAAGCAAATAAATATTTTGAAAAAGCAAAAAAAGCAAAAAACAAAATTAACGAAGCAAAAATTACCGAAAAAAATTAGACTCTTTTATATTTTGTAATATATCAGCGAAATATTTTTTCTGGAAAACTGCAATTGTAGTAAATGATTTTCCTGACTATTTCGGATTTTGTGTTACTGATCGCCCTGAAAGGGCAACATATCCTAGCCCGCCGCAACGCGGCGGGTTACGATTTTTCC
>JAISQS010000133.1 GCA_031274045.1 Planctomycetaceae bacterium
TTATTTCGTTATGTTTCGTATTTTTCGTTTATTTCGTATTCTCAAAAAAAAGCATCTTAAAAAGATGTGTGGTATAACGAGGGGGCAAGCCCCCTTCGCTAACGGTTGTTTTGTTTGAAAAATTAGGTGGAAAAGAGGTTTTGGCGTGTTGGTGAATCGAAGTTTTTTTTCGCCGCATTTTGGCTTTTGCCCTTTCAGGGCGAGAGTTATTGGGGGCGACTTTTCACAGGGCGTTGCCCTGTGCTATGAGCTTTTTGCCCCGTTGGGGCGTAAAAAAATTCGCCGCAACGTAATGTAGCCAACTCCGTTTGTCAAATAGTTATTAAGGTAAGGAAAAGTTGGTCGTACATCGCGAATTGGTAAAGCGCGAGTTAGTCGGGGATCAATATCGGTAACAAAATTATGACTATGGTGAATGGGAATTTTCAAGTATAAAAAGTATATATTACGTTCTTTACTAAAATCTGTTAACTCTGCGCAATCTGTTGACAAAAATTTCTTCCAAAAAATATTCTTTCGTTTCTTTCCCTTTTCTTTCCATACCTTCCCTTATCCTTCTGTGAAAAATTCCCTTTCGCCGGCAACAAAATCATATTGTGTTGTGGAGCATATTGATTATCTTATTGTTGGGTGATAAACTTTCCGTTTGTATTTCGTGTATCTCTGATTTTTTTGGTAATATATCAGCGAGATATTCACTCTAATCAACCTTTAACCCTAAAACGTATTTTATTAGCACGCAGATGACGCAGATTTTAAGGATATTCGCAGATAGAAGATTCGCAGACGAAAGTATACCGGCATCTATAACAAAAATCCGCGTAAATCCTGACAATCTGCATTATCTGCGTGCTAAAAAAACAAACCGTCTCTCTTAACCCAAACCAAAAAGTAAAAAAACAAACAACAACTCCAACAAAAAAAGAAAGGATCTTTACAATGTCTCCAAAATCATTTCAAACAAAAAAGTCGTTTGCCGCATCAATTGCTGCGCATCTTGCTGCGAATATTAGCGTGTTAGGTTTTCTTGCGTCGATGTTTTTTGTGCTGGTATTTCTTGTGTTGATTTTTGTTGCCGTCGCTGATATGTCAGCAGACGAAACAACACCAACCACACCACCAGCACCGGACACAAACACCGCAACAGACCCCGCCCCAAATCCGCCAACAACAAACCCGTCCGGCGAAAAAACTACCGACACACCAAAAAATGCCGAAGAAAAACTCCCGCGCGAAAATATTATTTACGTTCCGTACGATAAATTTAACCGCACTTTCGAGACGAAAACACACGGAGTTTTTGTCCCCTACGAAGATTACAAGAAACTCTGGGAAGCAGCCAAATTGAGCAACCAAGAACCACGAAAAACCAACGCGCCAATCAACTCAATGATCACAGAAGTTTCATGCAACGCGAAAGTATTAGACGAAATCGTTCAAGTTGAATCGACGATCAATATTGAATTGATCAAAGACGGATGGCACGAAATACCGCTACGGCTCGGCGATGCCGCAATCACCAAAGCAGACATCAACAACGAACCCGCAAAAATCATCGGCGATAAACAGAACGGCTACAAACTCATAGTGGAAAAAAAATCTGACAACACCAAAAGTAAAAATGAATTTGAACCGCAACGTTTAAAATTGGTGCTTCATTTTGCGAAGGGGATTTTGAAGTCTCCCGGTAGAAATTCGGTTTCGTTTCAGATTCCGCAGACTCCGTTGAGTCGTTGGAATGTTGTTATTCCTGAGCCGGGAGTTAAGATCGATTTTTCGCCGTCAATTGCGAACACCACCGACACGAAGAGCAAGAATAGCGACAAGCAGACTGTATTCCAAGCGTTTGTCGGTTCTGTGCCTGAGGTTCAAATTGCGTGGACACCGAAAGCGGAAGGCGCGACTGGTCTCGATGCCCTGATAAGCACACAAATCACTCAACAAACCATCATCGACGAAGGAATATACCGAACCTCCGCCGTATTTGAATACACCATCAGCCGCGCGACGATTGCTAATCTTGCGATAAATTTGCCCGCCGATCAGAAGGTGGTTCGTGTTGTGGATTCGAACATTAAGAAGTGGGAGGTTTCGACAAAAGACAAAATTCAGACTATCAAAATCGATCTTTTTGAACCAGCCAAAGAACGTCAAACGGTGCGGTTTGAGCTTGAGAAATTATTCGAGTCAAAAGAGCTTCAGCCTGCGGATTCAAAGTCATCTGCGGCGGCGGTGAAGTTGGCGATTCCTGAATTGACGGCGGTTGGAGTCGGGCGGCAACAAGGAATTTTGCTTGTTCGGGCGATAAATGATATTAGTTGCGAATCTGTTGGGGCATCTGGTCTGTTGCGGATTGATGCTGCGGAGTTGCCGCAAAATTTGCAACAAACGAAATGGGATGCCGCGTACCGAATCGCATCGAACGACTACAATCTCAACGTCGCAATAAACAAAGTTAAGCCGCGAATATCAGTCAGCTCACAAGTCGAATTATTTTTGTCAAATGATATTCGGTTACGTAATTTTCTCTTCTTCAATATAGAAAACGCGGGCGTGTTCCAACTGAAAATTCACGTCGATAAATCTGCCAAAGGGAGTTTTTCAGCGAGCGGATATAGCGGGAACGGCTACGCTGCGGCGGTTGTCGATTCCGTCTCATACGACGACATCAAAGGGGACGACAAGTTTAAGTTGATGACGGTTTCTTTGTCGAAGAAGGCTATCGGGCGTGTCGGTTTGTCTATTGATTTTCACAGTTATGGAAGTGCTTTTGACAACAAAAAACCCGGTGAAACGTTTGTGTTACCGTTTATTTTGCCGCGAATACCGACAGAGCTTGCTGAGGGATTTAGCGGGAAGTTGATGATAAGTGCGGATGAGTCGCTCCGAATAAATCCGATTGAGGCGGAGGGATTGCAGCCGGTCTCAATTCAACAAATTGTTGATAAAGAGTGGCGTTTTCAGAGCGGAAACGCGAGAGCCGGTTTTCTGTTCGCACAAGATATTGCCGCCTTCAAAATCCAAGCGGAAAAAAGACAACCGCAATTAACGTTGCGCGAATTGCACAAGATTAAAATTGAAAACGGCGCGGTCAGGCACAATGTTACCTTCAACTACAACGTACAATTTACGCGGATAAATTCGATACGTGTTGATTTGCCGGAAAAGATTGCGAAGCGTTTTCATCTGAACAGGACAAACAATAACTGGCGTGAGACAAAGATTCTGCCGGTGCCGGATGATGTTGCGAGTGGGTATGTTGCGTTTGACTTCTCGATGGGTGACAGAATTATTGGGCAAGGTAAGTTTGACATAAGTTGGGAAGAAGAAGTTACGCAACCTGAAATCGGTCAAAGTATCGAGATTAAAATTCCAAAATTGAACGCACACAAACAGCAACCGGCAGACCGGATTTGGGGGCAGATTATCATTTCCAAAACGGAGAGTATTGATCTGGGTGAATCGGAATCGACGAAAGGGTTGAAGCCGATTGATCCGCAGGGTGATATTGAGGCATCGGAGCGAGTGGCGGATGCTGTGGCGGCGTTTGAGTTTTATGATGAGTGGGAGCTTGCTCTTTTGGCGACACGTTATAAGTTGGAGGATGTCAAGCGGACAAATATTGAGCTGGGGCTTATACGTGCGAACTTGTTCTATTCCAAATCGGGATCGGGGCTGACCGCACAAGCACTCTTCAAAATCAGAAGCGTTCAACAACGCCTCGAAATGATCTTGCCGCCGCAAGTAAAAATCACCGAAGTAAGACTAAACAATAAACCGATCAGTCTCGAGTCAGATTCAACCGCAACTTTCATGATTCCGCTAACATCGATAACGCCTGACACGCCGTTTTTGCTTGACGTGCGGTATTCGGTCAACGCTTGCAAGAATGAGATTGTCATACCGTCGTTTGTTTTGCCGGACGCGGACAAGAACAACACAAACACCTCAAACGGCGCAGCAATACAGAAAGCTGAATTGGCGGTTTTTGTGCCGGAGCCGTATCCGGTTTTGATTGGATACAGAGGGAATTGGACAAAAGAATTTGCACACGAAAAAAAACCGTCCAATAACGGCATCAACTGCTACTTGGGTGTAGACCGGAGAGCCACAATGTTATTGCAAGAATTTAACGTTCAAGATGATTTCAAAGTTTCCGGCAAGAAATATGAGTTTTCGGCGATTCATCCTGACTCAAATAGTTCTTTGATTATTACTGTCACCAATGAAACTATGTGTGCGGCGATTTTTGTTTTGTTGGTGATAATTTTTGGGTTCTTGACGGTGCGGCTTCCGTTTATAAAGTGGCTTCAATTGATAATCGGAACGGTGGTTGTTTGTTTATGTCTTGGATTTATTTTGACAACTTTCAGTGAGTATTTGGTAACGTTGAGTGGATTTTATTTGGGTGTTTTGGTTGTTCTTGTTTGCAGACTTGTGTATGAGTTGAAAGCGGGATACACGAGATACAAAACCAATAAGAGAGAAACAACTTTGCCGGAAGAAATAGCAGTGTCTGTTGCTGAGTAACGAGTGCTGTTGTGAGATAAATTATCAGATCGTCGGATTGATTTATGGTCAAACCGGCGATCTGATTTTTTTTGTCGTTGTTTGGATTCTGTTTTTCAAATAGGATTTTTTGGCAGTTTTTGTTTGGGTTTTATTCTGATTCGCTTACGTCGTCAAGCTCAAGCGTTCGCCCGTCATTATCCAAAATATCGTTCACCACATCTGCCAACTCATCCAAAATTTCATCTGTGCCGCTGCCGCTACTGCTGCTGGTGTCACCGTTTCCGGTTACGGTTGCATTCGGATTCGGGGATGTTATCAATGGACTCGTGTCCGCATCGTCGTCTGTATCTGGGTCAGTGTCGTCTGCGTCGTTGTTGCCTCCGTTTGAGCTGGCGAGTACGTAAGTGTCGCCCGCACTGTTCAACTCGTAGTCGTCTGGTTTGTGACCGGTTGTTTCGGAGCCGATGTACCACGGGTCATCGTCATCCAACTCTTCACCGATACTGTTGTCAACATCGAGCAGGTAATTACTGTTGAATTCACTGGTCATGACGGGGCTATCTCCGTAATCGACACCTTCGTATGGGTAGACGGAGTATGACACGCTTCCGTCTGCCCATCTTGTTGCGAATGGGGCATCTTTTGCGTTGGCAATATTGGTCAAGTAAGCGTCAAAATGCGGTGCGTCGTAATGATTATTTGCGTCAAGTCCGCTGTATGTTACGCCGCGAATTTCGGTATCGACTACCCATTGGTTTCCGCGATCGCTGCCTATATTTTGCCGGTGTTCCATTAGGATGAAGACACCGGTTTCGGCTGGGGTTGGTGTATCCGGCGGGGGGGATGTTGTATTGCAACAACCGCTGGAAAATGCCGCACAAATACCCAAAAGGGTAAGCACAAAAAATCTTTTCATATTTCAACTCGTAACTTTCGGTTGGAGTTTTGAATATCTTTGCGGTTATTCAATTTTCTGTCGCAAAAAATTTGCAACCTCGCCCGCGCGAAAATCTGAATAACCCAAAGAAAACAGATACACACAAACACAAGCGGGCGAATCACTCACTAGGAAGTGAGATGTTGTTCAATATAGAATAATTAAACTAGATAAGCAAACTTTTGTTATGCAAAATACGAAAATTTGTCAAAAAAATCCCCCCGCCCCGCGAATCACCCGCAAAATTAAGCCAAAAAGCGCACAAAAAAAACCGACAAGAACGCGAGCGTCCCGCCTCGTCATACCACGCAAGTCATAAACGCATTCGCGTGACGTTCGCGACGGTAGCAAGCTACCGTCGCGAACATCACGCGAATGCGTGAATTATGATATACTTTTTATACTTGAAAATTCCCATTCACCATCGCCATAATTTTGTTACCGATATTGATCCCCGACTAACTCACGCTTTACCAATTCGCGAAGTACGCTCAACTTTACTTACCTTAATAACTATGCAACAAACGATATTGACTGTCTTATGTTGCGGCGAATTTTCTTACGCCCCAACGGGGCAACAAGCTCATAGCACAGGGCAACGCCCTGTGAAAATCGCTCCCAATAACTCTCGCCCTGAAAGGGCAAAAGCCAAAAGGGAGCGGAAAAAAACTTCGGTTCACCAACACGCCAAAACTTCATTTCCACCTAATTTTTCAAGCAAAACAACCGTTAGCGAATGGGGCTTGCCCCCAAGTCAAACGAGCGACGCATCGCGTCGCTAACAATCGACCGTCGCTAACGAATCGACACTGAAAACGAAAAACTTCCGTTTGGTCTGATATTATTGCCCCGTCGGAGCGAAGGTTATTTACAATCAATTTATCGTACGGCGTTGCCCTACGCTATGATATTTTGCCCTTTCAGGGCGTTGATGCAACACATTGATACGGTGTATTGATAAAAGACAAAGTAGAGACGCAATGACTTGCGTCTCTGCAAATCATGGTGATTGCAATTGAAAAGGGAATTTTCAAGTGTAAAAAGTATACAAAATTCCCGAATCATTATTCGGATGATTTCTCACATGAGGGTAATGAAATGAAAGGTAAGAATATGGAAGTTTGGAACATTCTTTTCGTAATATATCAGCGAAATATTCGTTCTAATTAACCTTATTTTTCATAACAAAACAACCTTAGTAGCCATTGACAATAAAAAATATCTACCTTACCTTTTTTAGCACGCAGATTACGCAGATTTTAAAGATATTCGCAGATAAAGAATTATTATACAGGTGTTTTACAGCGTTTATGAGGAGATTTATTTTGGTTTATTTGGCAATGTTTTTTTGGGGTTGATTAGATTTTTTTTCGTATTGTACGATAATTATTTCCCCGTCGAATGTTGACAGTTCTGATTCGTTATTGATGATGTTTAAGGTTTTTTGTTGAGAAAATCCGCCGGTTCCGGCTCCGATTAGCGGAAATGCGATGGAGTGATAATTTTTTTCTGTTGCCAAAAGTAGTGCGGAGCGAACGGACTGTCTGATAGATTTCTCTGTTGCGAACCAGAGTAAATTAATTCCGGCAACATGAATAATGCCGTGAAACGGCAATTTTCCTGCCGAAGTATGAACCGCCCCGCCGAGTGGAATAGAACCCAATCTCGCAAGTTCCCGAAAAGGCTCATATCCGCCGTAACGTTTAATTGCCCCAGAAATTCCCTGCGGCAAAAGTAACCACCAAGGAATAATATTGCGATTCCAAGCATTCACAATCACATCAACTTTCTGATCCAACAAATCACCCTTGACAATTTTTATTATTTTCATTTCTGTTTTGATCAATATAGTAGATTATTACAAAATTCTTTAACCGTTTATGCCGTTTTTTAACAAAATAATTTATTCCGCGCAAAGACACAAAGAACACAAAAATTTCGATTCAAAAGGTAACATTTTTCTTTTTGACTTTATGCACAACGAAAAATGAATGACCAATAATAAAAACAAATTTTTATCCTGTCATGAAATATAAGTCTGCAAAATTAGTAATAAATTTTTGTCGGCTAATTTCCATTGCCATCGATGTGGTTGTTGTGACGAAAACAATCGTATAATTTTCTCGATAACAGATGGAATCGGAATATTAAACCGCATCAAATCTCCGTCAACAGTATATTGTTTCGTTTCGCTTGCCCACAATAAAAGATTCCACTCGTCATGGTCATGCAAATCAACAACACGGATTTTATTATTCCGTTTTTCAACAAATAGATACCTTTGTCGCTTATCGTTTTGATTATCGCTGAAGCGTTGTTGTCCCAAATATTCGCCATCGGCAACATCCGAAAGAAACCGCCAACGACCCGTTAATTGACGTGGGCTGCCAAAAAAATTTCCTTTGTTTCCAACAACACGGATTTTGCAACCAACAGGTTTGATCGACTCAAATATTTGTTCTGCGAGTTCTCCTTCTTTTTTGTTCTTTAATTTCATTAAATCAGGAAGTCTGTCAATCTCTTTTGCCAATGTAATCTCTTCAACATAAAGTTCACTCTGTTTCGGATTGAAACGGCGAACAGTATCGAAACCATCAATCGGCATCAATTTGACTTCCGAACTCGAAATATTGCCAAGCAAAACCGCGTTGTTGTCATCAAGTTTTATCCAGCGCGGTCGAGTTGCTGTCCAGATGTGTTGTCCATTTTGCGGATAAAGTTCAACGATTTCATTTAACGTTTTCAAAATCTTCAAGCACTCATCGGCAAATTTTATAACGTTTTCTTTGTCGCAATTCAGCGGCTGAAAAATTGAATTTATTCGTTGATGTATTTCGCGTTTTGTTACACATTGATTTTCCAAAATAACGTTGCGCAAAATAGACGCAACACCGTAGCGGCTTTCTTGTGAGATTGTTCCGTCCGGTGCAAGTACGATACCAAATTGTTGTTGATATTCGGCGGTAGTGATTGTTTTCATTTTATTGTTGTTAAAAATTTTCAAGTACCCGTTTTGTTGCTGCCGGTAATGCACGATCAATGAGTAAATGCGGAATAAAAATCCATTTTTCTTTGTAGCGGTTAACAAGTTCCGCTGTTCTTTCGGATGCGGGTTTGTGTTCCATTAACGAATGAGAAACAAATAACAAGGTGTTTCCAACTTGGATAAAACCGTCTTGTAATTCCGTTTCAATTTTCTTATCTTTCAAGTCCTCATCCAGTATTTTAAGCAAGATGTTTTCGGTTTTCTCCGCAAGTTTTGGTTCTTCACCAGAGAGTAAGTAGCGTAATAATCCTGCTGCGGTTTGTCGGTCTAAATCGCTGTGAATAAAACGATTTTGATATGTTTGTAAACAACGCGGACAAGCATGATCACAATCACAAGATTCAAGACGTTGCAATACATTTTCAAGAAATTGCGTCGGTTCTTTAACTGCTTCGCGAACGAAACCGGCTCCGTCGGCAATATTATCGTACAAAAATACATCAGCTTCATAGCCAATTCTTTTCCAGTCAGTTGTTGGTACAGGTCGAAATTCACCGCCGATATTATTTGGTTCGATTTCTAAATCATGAATTGCCGTTTGAACCATTGCTGTTACCAATGTCCTCAACGCAATACGGGCAAGATGCGAACCGGGTTTCAAACAGATTCCGCCGCCAAAATTCAGCCGAATCAAAACAACATCACTATTAAATTTCGTTCCGAGAACAACGCGTTCCGTGTGCGGTTTGAAACAATTTTCTTTTTCGTGATTGAAAACGGGGAAAGGTTTTTGGTGTCCCTTGAAAGCAAAACTTTTATCAGAATGCCAATTAACCGGTTCGATACGTCCACAAGAAGTACAATAATTGAATCCCGAATATTTTTCGTGGTTCGGTGCTTGATTTGTTGCGTTATTTTGTTCGCGATCTGTTAGGTCGTCTGTACTCGGATTTGCGAAGTTATTCACTCCGCGATTTGTTAGTAAGAGTTCTTTCTTACCATGCCAGAATCTGAAATGTTCATCGTTAAAAAATGGTTCTTGACCATCAAAATCTGCGGTCAATTTAGCGTGTGTTGCAAATGAATTATCCGGGACTTCTTCCTCCGGTAACTGTTCTCTTATGTCTTGTGGTTGGGCAAATCCATGCGGAATAATCCAAATTCTCGCAGGTCCCAACATGTTACGATTACAGCCGCTACACATTATCATTTCTCCCTCTGTACCTTCGGATAATTCATGGAGTTCAACGTGACCGCACCGGCATTCATAATATAGTTTGCGTTTCTCCCACATCTCTTCTGCATCTTTTTCGTTATTAAGTGACCAGAGAGCAAAAGAATAGAAACGTCTGCCGTCAATATAAACTTCTTTGCCCGGCGCATAACTCGACAACGCCTGCGTTAATCCGTATTGCGGTGCGTATTGCAAAACCGCGCGTCGTTTACGTTTGGACTCTTCAATATCGAAAACGTGCATTGAAACAACATCTCTTGGAAAAGCATAAGACGGCAACAACGATTTATCAAATAAACGATCAAGCAATTTAGTAACATCAAGCGGCGTGTTTTCCGTTTCTACTTCTGATTCGCTCCCGAATATTTCTGACTCTTCTTCTACAACTTGTGATCCGATAAAATCGAGATGGTGTTTTTGGAGTCGTTTCAAGAGTTTCTTTGGAACCTCTTGAATCCAACCATTGTCAAATGCTTTATTGCCATCAAGGATCATTCTCAAAGCAGACTGAACTTGTTCTTTTTCGTCTTTCAGCCATTGTTCCAGACCGCGATAAGAAAATTCGTTGACGTTTCCGTTACGAAAATCTACCGTCTTACCTAATGAGGCAAAAATATTTTGATCGCGTTCGTCTTTGATTCGTTGTTGTTGAAACAGACTGAAGATCAAAGCGAAGCAATGACGTAACACAATTTCTTCGTTGTCGATATTCAAGATGGGAGTGCGTACGGGACTGCTGATCATTGCGGCAGGATCGGCAAAGTAGCGTTGATTATGAGAGTCGTTGTCGGCATAGGTGTTGATTATTGAGAGTGAGCTTCCCCGCCGTCCCGCGCGTCCTGCTCGTTGCTGATAATTCGAGCGGTTCGGCGGAACGTTACGCATTGCAACTGCGGTCAACGAACCAATATCAATTCCAACTTCCATCGTGGTCGTACAAGATAAAACGTCAACAGGAATACTTGGTGTATTATCATCGGGAATTTCAATGTCTTGAAAACGGATTTCGTATTTTTCGGAAAGTGTCCAAGC
>JAISQS010000137.1 GCA_031274045.1 Planctomycetaceae bacterium
CGCTCCATTGTTTTCGTCTTGCTCCGCTCGCCGAAAACGCTATTCACCAAGAAAGCCCAGCGGTCGGTTGCCCACCTTACGATGCACCAACGCAAAAAAACTTGTGTGGTATAACGAGGGGCGATGCCCCGTGCTAATGTTTGCCGCCCCTTTGGGGCTAATGCGTAAACCGCAATTTAATTCATTAAATTCATTACCAAAATTTAAATTACAGCGGTATTAGGATTAGACCAGCTTTCGGAGGTGATCGATACTTTTGGCAGCTTGATCAACTGTTCCGCACTCGACACTGAACACAATATCTTGCGGTAACGTTTTGCAAATCGCCGCAACTTTTGCCCAGTCAATCACACCATCACCACACGCACATCCGACCGGAGTCCCTGTTACATTGCCTCGTTCCGAATCGGATTGTTGTATTGAAATATCTTTGGCGTGGAGATGTACAAGTTTGCCCTTTATCTTTTCTAACCATTCGTATGGGTCTTGACCGGCAAGGTACGAATTGCCTGTGTCAAAATTAGCACCGACAGCAGGCGAACCCGCCAACAAAATTATCTCATCAAACAAATCAGGCTTCACCGTGTATTGCTGATGCGGCTCAATACCAATCTTCACACCACGAGGCTCCGCAACCAACGATGCCTCCTTCAACACATACTTGATAAACGAAAAATCCTCCGCTTGCGTTGACCATTGTGGCTTCGGACCCTCGTCCGTACAAACAACACCAGCCCCAATCTCCGCCGCAAAACGCACCGCTTGCTTCAAATAATCAGTTGAAGCATCTGGCTTGCAAAGCGGACAATGCGCCGATAAAGCCGAAACCTTGATATTATTCTTTTCACAAATACGCCGAATACGGAAAGGATCATCCAACATCGACACACTATGAAAATAACCAGCCTCACTAAGCAACTCACGCCCCCAATGAACCATCGGCTCAACAAATTGATAACCCAACTCGGCAGCCTTGACCACGCCCCACTCGAAAGATTTGTCCGCCGAACGAACAAACTCCATATTCACTCCAATAAAAATCTTGCCCATAACAATTCAATCTCCACTAATTTTTTTCTAGTTAAAACAAAACATACAACATACAATAAAAACACCAAAAAACATAACATAAAACCGACTCAATGCTCACTACTAGCGGTATTGTTGAAAAGTTTTCTCTACCGTTTCCGGTGTTGCCTCACCATCCCACACCACAACCCGATACCGAAACGTCAACGAACTATCCGGCTTCATCGAAACAGGTTGCCGATGCAAATTTAACGTAATCCCCAAATACGCAAAATGCCCCTTTGGAGAATCACCCATTGAAAATCCCTTTGTCGGAATCGGATTACCCGGATGCCCAAAAACAGCAACCGTGACCTGCTCTCCATTCAACTTTGACGTATACGCAAGCCACCGACACTCCGTCACCTTCTCATCGCCGCGAACTACATCAAACTTGTTATCACTTTTATCGCTGAAAAAACGTCCGCCTTTGTCCATCGACTTGTCAAACCGCATTCCCAACCCGTAATAGTGATGACTGATCTTGTCAAGAAACGCGCCTTTGTCATCGGCGATCAATGTCGTCTCCCAATCGAGCAATGTAACTTTGCCGCCCGCGTTTGAATTTACGGCATCGGACAACTGCACGTCTACCTTCCGCTTCTCTTTGATCAACACCTTATCCGCACCATTGACCCAATCAAGATCAGATTCCAATGAACTTGTGCGGTTATCAGATGCCGCAGCTTCGGTTTTTTTGCCGTCTGCTTGTTTAATGTATATTTTGCGCGTAAGCTGCCTGCCAATATTCGGGCTATTCTCCTCCCAAAAATTGTGACCATCAACCGCGACCGCAAACATCAACCCATGATGATGCAAATGATCATGCGGCGAATCACGCAAAATATTCTTGCCCGACGGCGTACGCAAAATATCAATATACGGCTTAGCCTTGACTGAAATATAACGATACTCCGCAAGAGGTACATTTGTATTTTTATCCCGCAAGACAACCGACGGATTCGGCAGGTTTGCAAGATTTATTGTCTCGCCTTCCGGTTGAATTTTGTAGAAGCCGTTGTGTGTGCTGACAAATAGTTGATGTCCTTTACCGTCGGGATTCGTTTGAGTAATGATGCCGGTACACGGGTCTGGTACGTTATTTTTTAACTTACTCCATTCGCCAGACACTCGATCAAACACAATCACATTAGAAGATTCATCCAACCCGTAAATTGTATCGGGTTGATCGCCGTTCTTGCCCACAGCAACATCCGAAACGTTTTGTTTCAAATCTTTCGCGTTGTTATTTTGGTAGAGGAATGCGCGTTTTGATTTATTGATCAAAATCAGTTCATCGTTCGGGGCATCGGTGAAATTTCCCGCGACCAAATTGACGATGTTTTGACCTTCGAGAATTTTTGAGTATGTTTGCCATTGTGTTGAGAATGTGTAGACGTTTCCGTTGCTGATCACGGCAAAATTCCCTTTATTTTTAGGGTCAAAACTACCTGACGCAACCTTTGAAAACGTCCCCGATATGCGAATCCATGCTTTATCCATTACGTCTTTTGTCCATTGAAACACGTCACCCGCAAACGTACAAACAAACAGAGACGGTGCCGCGTCACTCGGCGAAAAACGCCCCGCCGCCAATGTCCGAATATTACTGCCGAAGGGACCTGATAACGTTTTCGTTTTGAAGCTGTAAATATTCAGCGACTTCTTGGCGTTATCGATAAAGAGCAATTGATCGCTCCCTTCGCCGAGAACATCCGCCGAAATCAAAGTATCAACTTTGACATTCGTAAACGGCTCAACAACCGACTTACCATCGTACACGCGAACGATACGATTATTTGTCAACCACGCCGTTCCATACGTTCCTGATGTCATTGTGCCTTTCGCGTTCTCCGCACCACCGGCAACCGACACAAACATCATCACAAAACAAACCACAAACGCACAACAAATTTTTTTCATCTTCTTATTACCGAATACAATCGGTCGTAAAGTTATTTTTGATTTTACACACCTCACAATAATTTTCGCCAACACAAAAGCACAAAAGTTGCAAGATAAATTACACACCGAAACAGGTAAGCCAACAAATGTAAACGAAACATCAAGCACAAACAACCCAAAAAGCCAACCAGTTCGCCCATTCTAAAGAAGCCCGAATTTCATGTCGTTTAAATTCAGACAAGTGTAAAATTTTATACGCGAATTAAATATAAATATACGCAATACACAATAAAAATCC
>JAISQS010000274.1 GCA_031274045.1 Planctomycetaceae bacterium
CTCCCTTAATAACAATGAAGCTCCCCACCACGCGCCCTTATCCCCTTATTGTTTGAGTAGAGACGCAATGCATTGCGTCTGTACTTTCAATTTCGAATCGCCAAAAGTCAAAGCACGTCGCTATATTGGATTCAATTCTCCTCAAATTTGATCGTGACTTTATGCTTAATGAATAAGGGGATAAGGGCGCGTGGCTGGGGGTCTCATTGGTTATTAAGGGATGGGGAAGTTGGTCACCAGTTACGAATTGGCAAAGACTCATTGCCGGTAACAATATCATTTTGATTGCGATAGTAATGGGAATTTTCAAGTGTAAAAAGTATAAAATCTTAAATTATGTTGCTTGTCTTTTCAGGCGTTTTGATTTTATGTTATTTTGTGTTTGTGTGGATATGTGTATGTTTTCATTTTTTTGGTTTTGATTTTGATTTTGGTTTTGATTTGGGTTTTGTGAGTTTTTTTCTTTTGGTTTATTTTGTGTTGGAATTTGGAGCATGATTTGTGGTAGGATTTTGTAGAGTGATTCGGGGTTTGTGTTTGGTATGGTTTGTGCGAAAGTTGTTGGAATGGATTCGTAATCTTCGTATTCGTTCATGTCGCAAGGAATGCCGTTGAAGGTGGAGTTGAATGATGTGTTTTTATTTAAGTTTGGGTTGTTGGGATCGTGGTTTGGGTTGTGGTTTGGGTTGTTTGGGTTATTGTTATTTGGGAGTGAGTCGTTTTTTCTTTTTGTCCAAAGTACCAACGCGGCGGGCAAGGCGATAATTGACGTGATCAAACAACACGCCACACCAATCACCAACACACGCCCCAAACTCTGCAACCCGCGATGCGACGCAATCATCATACTGCCAAAACCAATAATAGTTGTCAACGACGTAATCAAAATAGCAAGTGCAGTTGACGCTGTTATCTTGTATTTTCCTTGTTGCGAGCGGTAATCGTGGATGATATGCACGCCGCTGTCAATCCCAATCCCCAACACCAACGGCAACACAATCAAATTCGCCGGATTGAGCGGAACATCAATATAACCCAATATCCCAAACATCATCGCGAACCCCGCCAACATCGGAAACATCGCCGCTATCGTATGACGCACACTCATAAAATCAATCAACAACAATATCGTTATCGCAACAAAAGCATACACCGCCGCCATTGTGAATCCTTGCTGTATTTGCAATGAAGACTCGTAAGTTTGCAAAGGGCTGCCGGTCGCTTTCGGGTCAATATCACGCACCGCCGCGACAAATTTACGCATCTCTTCCATGTTCCAAATATTCGTCTTCGGATAAATCCGCATCAAATGCTTGCCGCCGCGTCCGACAAAACGCTCAACCAACGACGACGGCAAATCATCAATCGTCGGCGGTTGCGGATTGGACGCAGACTTCAACATCTTTAACCGCGTAAGCAAATCACCCGCTACGGCTGTTTGATACATTTTCATTCGCATTTGATATTCGGACAAAGTCATCCGCCGTAACGCATTTCGGATTTCGTTGAGGCGTTGGGCGATCATTGGCAGTGAATTTTCGAGCGACGAGATGATCGATTTATCGATTGAGTTGGTGTTGGTGTTGGAATTATTTGTTGTGTTGTCGTCTTGTGTGTTGTTTGCAGAGATTAGCAAGTGCATCGTTTGGAGGAGTTGTTGCAAGCTATTATTTTGTGCGGCGAGTGCTGCTTGGAGGTGTTCAATTGCGCCGCCGATAACGCTCGGATCAACAACATTTATCTCCGGCGGACGCTCCGGCAATTGCTCAAGACGTGACGCGAGACGATTTATAATTTGGACTTTTTCGTTGTCTTCGCTTGGAAAGCATGAGACAATTTCCTCAACCGTGATGTCAGGATATTTGTCAATATACAATTTCTTTCGTTCCAATAATTCCTCGCGCGTGTCTGCAATCGATAGAGCAAACCAGACGTTCTTGCCGCCTTTCTCAACATCCATCTTCAGCAATTTTTCTTCGAGTGCTACGCTTTCGAGTCCTTCGGCTTGTAGGTTTAGCAAGTTGTGATCGTAACGTGTTTTTTTGATGCCGGCGCAGCACGCGGCGATAATTATTATCATCACAATCAGAGTGAAGACGGGGAATTTGAACAACGGCTTAATTGTGTGATGGATGTCAATCGGGACGGGATATGAGTTCGTGTTGTTTTTATTTTTGTCCATCAAAATTATCAATGCCGGAAAAAAGATCAGAGTTGCGAGGAGGCATAGAATTATTCCGCCGCCGGAGATTAAACCAAGCTCCGCGACTCCGGTAAACTCCGTAAAAGAAGCCATAAAAAACGAAACCGCAGTCGTCAACGCCCCAACAACAATTCCGGGTCCAACAATACGCGCCGTTTGACAAAGAGCAGTCTCGCAATCGCAATTGTGACGGCGCAGCTCAATATAACGGGCAATATAATGCATACTAAAATCCGTCCCAAGACCGACAAGCATTGCCCCAAATGAAATGCTCAATATGTTCAGATGACCGATAAAAAACGTGATGTACCCCATCGTCCACGCAAACGCGACAACCAACGTCACCATCCCCGCCAACGGATGCCGAATCCCGCCGAACCCCGCAACAAAAACCGCCGCTACACCTAGAAAAGCTAGTATTGTGGCTTTGGTCATTGATTCGTTGCTTAGTCTCATTTCGTCGTTTTCGAGGATGGGCATTCCGGTCAATCCGATTTCGAGAGTTGGGTTATTTTTTTTTGTTGCGTTTATGATTGTTCGGAGTCTGTTTATTGCTTCTGTTCCTTGTGTGATTTTTGTTTTATCGATGTTGACCAATTTTAGCAGGACGAATCCGATTACACCTTCTTGAGTTGGAAAGAGGAGGTAGCTTGTATTATCTTGTGTGCATGCGGCGACAATATCGGGGACTGCGGCTTGTGCGTTTTGGATATTTGACCAAGGAGAACCGTATGTCGGGCTTGGGGCGAATAGTTTGGAGAGGCTTTGCGAGAACGTGTCAAGTTCATGGATAGTACGAATCGTAGCCGCCGGATTCGATTCGGTTGTCAATCTTTGGGCAAAAGAATCAATCATCCAATTCACGCCGAGCCGTTCCCATTTGCCGTCAACAATCTGCCGCGATTCGGTGACAAATTGATCTATCTGTTCAAGCTCACGCACCGGAACATAGTGCAGTCCTTTTGACCGCAACTTAGATATGTCAACTCCGTGAAAGACTCCGCTGAACAGGCTTGGATATTTTGCGATTTCGTTTGCGAGTGATTCGAGTACGGGGATAACTTCGGCGTTACCTTTCCCTTCGATTACGATGACGGCTTCGTCGTTGTTGCCGAACTCGTCGAGGTAATCGAGCCAAAGTTGGTTGAAGCTGCTTTTTGGGTTAATGAGATCGAGCCGGCTCATCTTGAATCCAAGATGCTCGCTTGCCCAATAAACACAAAACACCGCCGCAAAAAGCGAAAGCGCAATCACAGACAACGGATTCGAACAACAAATCCAAGTCAATAAAACAATAGGACGAGCAAGAATTGATGAATCCGAATGACCCAAAGATTCCGCCGACTTTTTAGGTTCTTTAGAAAACATAATCGGGATAGTAACAATTTTCGCCGTTTTAGAAAAGAGGAATTTCGATCATTTTGTCCAAACAAAATAAAAAAATTCCCCAACAAGACAGGTAAGGTAGTCAACAGACCGCCGTACTTTCTTGGTGAATAGTGTTGCCGGTAAATCATCATCGCTCGCCGACAACGGGAGCGGAACACGCAT
>JAISQS010000314.1 GCA_031274045.1 Planctomycetaceae bacterium
GATCGCCCTGAAAGGGCAACATATCCTAGCCCGCCGCAACGCGGCGGGTTACGATTTTTCCAATATCCATCGCCCTGAAAGGGCAACATATTCTAGCCCACCGCAACGCGGTGGGGTACGATTCAATATCAATAAACCATCACGATCCGATATTGCCCTTTCAGGGCGTTGGATATTAAAAATTCACGATTCCCACCGCGTTGCGGTGGGCTGGATTATGTTGCCCCGTTGGGGCGTTGGGAATTTTATTGTAATCAGGTTGAGTTAAAGACGGATATTTCACTGATATATTACAAAACGCAATTAAAAGATGTGTGAGACACAACGAGGTCGTCTATTCTTACTTGGAGTTCTGTTTTTGTTCGTTTGTTTTTTTGTTGTTATCTTTATCTATTTTGATTTCGAATGGAGCGGTTTTTGGGAGTCTTTCGATTATTTTTGGGTTCTTTAAGTTTGCGAGTATTTTGCCCAATTTTTCGTCTGTTAGTTCGTAGTTGATTTGTGTCGGCATTCCTTCCCAAAGAACCGTGCCGTTTATCGGCTCGATTAAAACTGCGTGCGGAATACCGGTTACGCCGAGCGCGTCCTTGAACCTACGCTTCGTATCAACCGCGACCGATACTTTCATATCGGCAAATTTGACAGCGGCATTTGTCATCTTCTCCAGCTCTTCCTTGCCGGTCTCGCAAATTGAGATCACCGTCAACTCTTTTTTGTACTTCTCTTGAAAAAATTCGAGCAACGGCAAATTCCTCCGACACGCCGGACACCATGTCGCCCAAAACTCAATCAAAACAAATTTGCCCGCAAAATCTTTAGGCGGTTCATTTGCCCAATACTCAATTTGAATCGGAGCATTGAGTACTTCTTTGATGGTTTTAAATTTGATGGAGTTCGCCCAAAGGTTATATTCCCGTTCGGGCGGATTCATTCCCGCCGGCAAATTAGCCCGCTCCACAAGCCAAGGCTGCTTGACCAAGTCAATCTTCGCCGATTCTGATTTCGTTGTTTGATCTGGTTTTGTTGTCTGATTTGTTGTTGTCTGATCTGATTGATCAGATTTTTCCTCCGCAAAAAGAGGAACAATCGTAACTCCAAATAAAAGGAGTAACGTAATTTTTGTGAATATTTTTTTCATCTTAAAGTTTAGGTTAGGTGTTTTAATCAGCTCGCACTTTAGGTTTCGTTTGTGTTTGACGGCTGCATAACGGCGATGCGCAATTTATATTGGCAACTTTATATTGACAACATCTACGATTTGTAATCAACGAAACTCTGCGGTACGTTGCGTAATTTTTCGTTCACAATTTTATGAATTGAGCAGAAATCGCATCGCAAAATCCACTCACTCACAACACAGCCAAACATAGTACAGAAAATTTATAATAAAACAAGAAGCAAGAAACAAAGAACACACGACTACCACGCAACGACAATTATTGACATTTACCGCGCGGCGGCAATTTGTCGGTATTCACCCCTTCCTATGAATTATTCCCCCAAAATTACGCAATGGAAATTAGAGAATTTGGTGGTAGTGAATTCGTGCTGGGTGAAATTTATGTTGACTGCGGTATAATTGCTGCGTGTTTGTCAGTTCACGGTGAAATTGATACACACAAAATTTAACAATTTAACCACAAACAAAAAACCAAATTTAACCCCAAACAAAAAACAAAATCGAAAAATGAAAAAAACTATTTATGTATTGTTGACCCTCCTCTTGTTACCTACAACTCTTGTCTGCGCACAGGAAGTTGATCCTGCATTTGCACAGGCAGATGCCGATAATAACGGCGTTTTGAGCAAAGAGGAATTCGCTACGTATGTCACAATCAATGCCGTTACTTTACCTCCGGCATTGGTTCAGTCTTTGTCGGATGCCGCTGACGCTCTTGCCAAAGATGACTTCGCGACGTACAAAAAACATCTGCCGTCAATTTTGACTTCCGTCAAACAAACAACAGGTGCCGTCCGAGCGGCGTTGTTACCTTTGTCCGAAAGATTATCGACAGGCAAAGACCTAAAATCAGCACGACGAACCTTCGAACCATTCAGCAACACCGCCGCAAATTTCGTACTCGCACAACCGGCAAAAAAAAGACAAGCAAAAATATTCCAATGCCCAATGTCCCCCGTACTCGGTGTCGGACGCTGGATACAAAAGGATAACCCAAATTTGCTCAACCCTTTTTTCGGCTCAGAAATGTTACGTTGCGGCAGCGAAGTAAAATAGATCTCGATTCACGCCAATTAGAATAATTCACATGAAGGTATGGAAGAATATTGTCAACATATTTTACAGATTTATACAGCAGATTAATTTTTTAAAATCTGTTAAATATACGTAATCTGTTGTTGACAATATTTGCAAACTTTACATTAAAAATATTCTTCCACTACCTTCAATTACCTTCCTGTGAAAAATCTCTCTCTACAATAACACATGAACAATTAGAGAAATTGCTACTACCTTCTTAATTGTCTGTTTTCTTGTTTTCTGTTTTCTGTTTTCTGTTTTCTGCTTTCTTTTTTGTTGTGATGTGGCGGGGTGATCTTGGTTGCGGGGGAAAAGAAGTTAGAATGAATGAAATTGATACACGAACATAATTCACAGCTTTTGAAATTTACAAATTGCAATCTTGTCCGAAAAATTGCAATCTTGCCCAAAAAAATAAAATATTAACACCCCCAAAAAATAAAAATGATACTCGAACAACTAAAATCACGTTTTGCCAACGCACTTCACGGAATTGTCGATGACGCGGAGAACTATCTTGACTTGATCCGCCCGTCACAAGACGATCGGTTCGGAGACTACCAAGCAAATATCGCAATGCCCCTCGCAAAAAAACTCGCAAAACCACCACGCGCAATCGCAAACCAAATTATCACCCAACTCAATGCAGATGATTTGTACGAATCTATTGAAGTCGCAGGAGCCGGTTTCATTAACATAAAATTAAACGAACAGTTCTTGATATCCCAAATCCTCAAAGCCGCAACATCACCAGACGGTTTGACCGGAGAGTTGGGAATTGCCCCCGTCAGCCAACCGCGTAAGTATATAGTCGATTACTCCGGTCCAAACGTCGCAAAACCAATGCACGTCGGTCACCTCCGATCCACCGTTCTCGGAAACGCCATAACAAACATGTTGCGGTTCAGAGGACACCACGTAATCACAGATAACCATCTCGGAGATTGGGGTACACAATTCGGAATGATTATTTTGGGATTCAAAAATTACCTCAATTTGCAAGAATACAAAAAACAACCCGTCGAAGAATTAAACCGCGTCTACAAATTAGTCCGACAATTGATCGATAACGGAAACCAAGAAATCGAAACAAACGTACTAGCCGAAACCGCAAAACTACACAACGGAAACACCGAAAACCTAAACATTTGGAAACAAGTAATGCCGCACGCATTGAACGAAATCGAACAAATCTACAACCGGCTAAACATCAAATTCGATTACACACTCGGCGAAAGTTTTTACCATCACGTATTGCCCGACCTCGTCAATGACTTGCTCAAACGCGGAATCGCAAAAGAATCCGAAGGTGCCGTCGGTGTCTTCTTCGAAGACAACGACCCCCCAATGCTCGTCCGAAAAAAAGACGGCGCATTCCTCTACGGAACCACAGACATCGCCACACTCCAATACCGAATCGAACAATTTTGCCCACACACCATCCTCTATTTAACAGATTCCAGACAATCACTGCACTTCGAGCAACTATTCAAATGCGCAAAAAAACTCGGCATCAATCAAGTC
Source organism: Planctomycetaceae bacterium (assembly GCA_031274045.1). Taxonomy (GTDB): domain Bacteria; phylum Planctomycetota; class Planctomycetia; order Pirellulales; family Thermoguttaceae; genus WRKP01. The sequence continues at coordinate 3,785 of JAISQS010000314.1, forward strand.
GAATTGCTGCACATCAAATTCGGCGCAGTCTTAGGCGAAGACGGTAAACCCTTCAAAACACGGAGCGGAGATACTATTGGACTGAACGGATTGCTCGATGAAGCCGAAGCACACGCACTCCAAATCGTCAAATCAAATAACCACGCCAACCTCACCGAACCCGAACAACTCGAAACCGCAAAACAAATCGGTATCGGCGCAATCATCTACGCCGACTTGTCACAGAACCGCGAAAGCGATTACACATTCAGCTACGATAAAATGTTGGCATTGACCGGCAACACCGCCGCCTACATGCAATACGCCTACGCACGAGTCCAAAGTATATTCGCAAAAGGCGGAATCAATGTTCAAGATTTGCGGGCAGATTTTGGGGCGGAGTTGTCGGGATCGGCGCGGGGAGTGGAGTTGCGTTTCGATTCGGCGGCGGAGAGGAGGTTGGCGTTGGAGATATTGAAATTCGGCGATGCCGTAGACTTCGCCCTGAAAGATTACAGACCAAACCTACTAACAACATACCTCTTCGACCTAGCAAACCACTACTCAACATTCTTTGAAAAATGCCCCGTCCTACGCGCAGAAAATAAACACATTAAAAACAGCAGACTACTACTATGCGACTTGACAGCAAAAACTCTCAAAAAAGGATTAGAATTGCTCGGAATAAAAACCGTCGAAAAAATGTAAACAACCATACACCGAATACAAGCACAACAAACCCGCTCGTGTTAATGCGTTGATTATGAGATGTCATTTGGCGGGCTACATTGGCTTGTACTTGACTATTGACAATAAACAACAAAGAAACCTTAACTCAAAAATTACTATGTCACGTTATTTTAATGTTTCCGGTCCTTGTGTACCGGAAAAGCACTATATGTTGGATGCAGTTAATCGTCTCGATACGGTTTTGCCATTGATTGAGCAAGAGCAATATTTTGTCATTCACGCCGCTCGGCAAAGCGGTAAAACGACGTTTCTATTTGAGATGAGACAAAAACTCAATCAAAACGGTAAATACTACGCTTTGTATTGTTCATTGGAACGAGTACAAGGAATAGATGAAGCAGACAAAGGAATTCCTGCTATTGTGCGGTGTCTCAAATCCGCAGTACGAATGTCTACTATTCCCAAAAATATCCCATTTGTAGCAGATACATCAAACGACGATTCAGACAGTATTTTATTCGAATCGTTGTCTGATTTTTGTTCGTTATTGGACAAGCCGCTTGTTGTGTTTTTTGATGAGGCAGATTGTTTAAGCGGTGGGACATTGATTTCGTTTTTGCGACAATTGCGCAATGGTTATATCACTCGATCCGATTCACCATTTATTCATTCATTGGCGTTGGTTGGAATGCGGAATATTCGTGATTATAAATCGCAATACCGTTCGGAAAATATGACACTCGGTAGTGCCAGTCCGTTTAATATTGCTACCAAGTC
>JAISQS010000328.1 GCA_031274045.1 Planctomycetaceae bacterium
TATTACGGACAAGTAACCAAAGACCCAAAGGAGGTAAAACAAATGACAACTACCCTATTAAGAGAAATAGCAAAACATCGCATAAGACGAAGTAAAAAACGCGGTATGCAAATCGGCGAGGAACGCGGCGAAAAACGCGGCGAAAAACGCGGCATACAAATCGGCGAGGAACGCGGTATGCAAATTGGCGAGGAACGCGGTATGCAAATCGGCGAGGAACGCGGTGCGATACGAGGTAAGAGAGAGGCTGTTATAAGATGTCTTTCTATTCGTTTTCAAAACCCCATTCCGCACGACATCAATGAAAAGCTGGAGTCGTATTCGGATTTGGGAGTGTTTGATTTTTTGTTCCAGTTCGCGATGACGTGTGAATCGCTTGATGATTTTAGAAAACGCCTGATATAGCTAGTACCAACTTCTCCAATTGTTCTTGCGTGATTTAGGGATTTTTCACGGGAAGACATGGGAAGATAATGGAAGAATCTTTTTAATGTAAAGTTTGTAATATTGTCAACAACAGATTACGTATATTTAACAGATTTTAATAAAAAACTAATCTGTAAATCTGTAAAATCTGTTGACAATATTCTTCCATGACCTTCTAGGATAAAGGCTCTTTTGCAACTCAGAAAGTGCGGAGGATTGTCCTCTGTGTTTTCTTTTTTTCTGCGATTTTGGTGTTAAAATTTGGGTGGTATTAGAGTGGGGCAATGCCTTACGAAACTTTTGAATTGGTTTTAGGATGAAAGCTTGGATATTGAATGTTATTTATTTTTTGTTTCTTTTGATTTGTTTTCCGGTATTGATTTATCGTGTGGTTTGTCATGGTAAGTATCGGGTGGGGTTGTGTGCGAAATTTTTTGGGATTGTTATTGAGCGGGACGAATTGATTTCGGGTTTTTGTGGTTTGGGTGGTGGAGGTGATTTGTCGGGTGGTTGTGTGGCGAAAAAGTTTGTTGTGTGGTTTCATGCGGTAAGTGTTGGGGAGGTTCGTTTGCTTAAGCCGCTTTTGTTGTTGATTCGTCAAAGGCATCCTGACTGGTGTTGTGTGATTTCGACGACTTCGCGAACTGGGATGGATACGGCGGTTAAGTTGTATGGTTCTGGGTGGTATTTGTTTTATTGTCCGTTGGATTTTAGTTGGGCTGTTTCGAATGTTATGCGGCGGTTGCGACCTGATATTCTTGTTCTGGCAGAGCAGGAGTTGTGGCCCAATTTGATTGATGCGGCAAAGCGGTATTCGGTCAAGGTTGCGATAATCAACGGCAGATTTAGTGAATCTGGATATAGGCGGTATTTTTGGATTCGTCCGTTTGTTTCGGTGATGTTGCGTAAGGTGAATTTGGTTGCGGTTCAAAGTGAGACGTATGCGGGTTGGTTTCGTCGGCTTGGTGCTTCTGCGGATGTGGTTCATGTTACGGGGTCGATGAAATTTGACGGAGCGTCTTTTGATCGGAACAATGAGGAGACTCAAAGGCTTCGTTTATTGGCGGGGTTATCTTTGGATGATGTTGTGTTTGTTGCGGGGAGTACGCAGTCGCCGGAGGAGTTGTTTGCGGTTGAGTGTTACAAGAGGTTGAGGGATGAATTTCCTCGACTGCGGTTGATAATTGTGCCGCGTCATACGGAACGGTTTGAGGAGGTTGCCAAAATGCTTGATGCGGCATCAGTAAATTGGGAGCGGCGAAGTTCGCTTGTTGATGTTGATAGTAATGCTGATGGATGTGTGGGTAAATTTGGCGAATCGCGAGTGTTATTGGTGGACAAGATGGGCGAGTTATGGGCGTGGTGGGGAGTGGCATCAATCGCGTTTGTCGGTGGTAGTATGGGGACGCGCGGCGGGCAAAATATGATTGAACCGGCTGCGTATGGTGCGGCGGTATGTTTTGGACCGAATACAAAAAATTTTGCTGATATTGTTGATTTATTATTGGGGTCGAATTGTGCGAGGGTTGTGCGGGATTGTGGTGAAATGGAAAATTTTGTGCGCAATTGTCTGGAATCGGAATCGTTCAAAAAAGAGCTGGGACAAAACGGACAAAATCTAGTAAAAAAACAACTAGGCGCAACAGAACGAACTCTAAACTTATTGCAAAATCTAATATATAGAAGGTAGGCGACATTTTAGCCGTGTTTTCTTGGTGAATAGCGTCGGCGTACTCGCCGACAACGTGGACGTAAAACGTATTGGTATTTCTATCGCCCAAAACCAAAATATCGATGTTGTAGTGACGAGGTCTCGTTATACCACACATCTTTTAGTGTGTATTTTTTGATAGTCGTGCAGCGACGACATCATGCATAACCGGTGATGTAGCGCAGCGCAATCACCGGAACGCGTCACCTCACCAACTTCAAAGTCGCGCAGCGACGACATCATTGGACATCATTGAGGCAAATCTTTTTTGTCTCAATCAATAAACTCTTCACTAGTAATGCAAAAAAAACTTGTGTGGTATAATAAGGGGCGTTGTCTTACGTTATGATATTTGACCCTTTCAGGGTCGGATAAAAACGGGGGAACATTGTTTTTAACCTCATTTCCACATACTAATTTTATTGATTCTTTTATCGTTTCATGTTGATTTATTAACACAAGACATAAATGATGCTTACAATAAGTTATTGTCAATCGCAGCAAAAAAACCGATTAACATTATTCAAACTAATTCGCAACTGGGTACCAATCTCCTCCCTCAATAACCCAGACTGTATGAGCAAATGTATAAAAGATAATGATCCTGCGGATATTGCGTTGGCAAAAGTAATAGTTTTGATAACAGCTCAACCTATTCCTAAAATAATTGTTGCACAAATCGCAGATGGCTTAGGAATGAGACGGAAAGCGGCATCAATACGGAACTCATTGCGAATGTTCCCCAAAGTGAGCCGCTTTACAAACGTGCCAAGTGTAATCGTTAACGCGTTGAAATTACATAGTCGCAATTCATTGAGGTTACTCGGACGTGTAGCAACAAAAATTGCTGGACCGACTGTCGTAGCATACGGGCTTGCATTAGCAGCGGTTGAAACTCATTGTGCGGGAGTTTGTTGCACCACATCATATTACGGTATTGACTATGATTATGACTCAATGCGTATCCATAAAGTTTGGAATTTTTGATACATTTATAAATCGTTATGATTCAGATACTGCAAAACCAACCTGTACCGAAATGGATAGAA
>JAISQS010000336.1 GCA_031274045.1 Planctomycetaceae bacterium
GTGGTGTAAGGAGACATAAACAGGGGGATACACTTTTTAATTTAGCGTGATATAATCCCCGCCTCTTTCGTTGATGTGTATATCAGCTTTGGTATACAGGTCATTCACAATCAACATAACAACACAACAAAACCACAAACAATAAAACAACCCCCCAGAAAGGAAAATCAAAATGAGCCAAACAGATTCAACAAACGAAAAAAACGGAAACGAATCCGCCGCCAACACAAACACCGATACCGAACCAAAAACACAAAACGGAAACACCTTCGAATGGGCATACTCCGGTAAAGCAATGCGAGCCCAATTTATTTTTTATTGGGTTATCTCATTGGTCGCTATCGGTGTTACCGCCTACTTGTGGTACGCGGGAATTATTAACGATAGCACCACAAAAAATACAGCCATCGTAGTCGCCGCAGTATTGGCAATACTTTGGCTGCAATACTACATCACATACTTCTATCGCGTCTGGACGATAAAGTATAAACTCATCGATACCCGCCTCTATTGCTATCGCGGATTGTTCATCCAAACCAGCGACACAATGGAATTGCTGTACATCAGAGACCTGCAACTCGTCATCTCTCTATTTGACAAAATTTTCAACGGAGGAGTCGGGAAGTTGATTATCTTTTCCGCCGTCGATAAAACAGATAGCAAACTAGTTATCACAGGTATCGATAACCCAAACCGAATCCTCGAAATAATAGATAACGCACGATCAACCATTCGCGGAAAAAGAACTTTAGACTTGGGCGGATTAGATATGATCAGCGTACAATAAAAAACATACCACAAAGTTCTCAATTGTTCACAGGAAAGTAAAAAGGAAGATAAGAGAAGAATTTTTTTTGTGAATACAAAACAAACAAATTAAACCAAACAAACGAAATTTTGCTAAAAACTCTTTTCGTTTGTTTGGCGTTTTTTGTCTGTTTCGTATCTCAAAAAAAAATAACGACGGAAGTTTCTATTCAGCCCTTGCCGCGTTTCAGCGTTTTCTGCGTTAAACAAAACGTAATTTTGTGACAACAAAAAATATAATCAATGTCTCCGATTTATCCGAGACAGATCAGGTGGGGCGTATGTTGGCGGAGTTGTTGCCGGACAATAGTGTCGTGTCGTTGGTCGGTACACTCGGCGCGGGGAAAACACGACTCGTACAATATGTCGCAAAATATTCAGGTATTGATGTTGAAATTGTTACCAGTCCGACGTTCGTATTGATTCACGAATACGAAGGAGACCGACCAATTTACCACTTCGATACATACCGACTCGCAAACGAAACCGAATTCAAACAACTCGATCCCGACGATTATTTTGAACGCGGAGGAATCACCTTCATCGAATGGGGAAACAAATTCCCACAATCACTCCCACAAAATCACCTCGAAATAAAAATCGAAATCACCGGAGAATACTCACGAAAATTTATACTCACATCAAACGATAAAAAATTTGACAAAATCATGGCTGCAAAATTAAATTTTTTTTGATCGTTTCGGGTTTTGTGGGATTATAATTTTTTTAGCACGCAGATAACACAGATTATCAGGATTTACGCAGACAGAGACTCTTTTATCGTTTCTTATTGACGTGTTAAAAAAATATAAAAGCTTACTACGAAAATTTATCGTCCTGCATTGCATAAGAAACCAATCAACATTACTCAAACCAGTTACGGTTCGGTTTCGCAAAAACTATTTTATTATTTCATGTTAGTACACCAACAAAAAAATATAAAAGAGCCAACTCAATTTTTAACACAGTTTGTGAGACAATTTTTTTTATTTGTAACGATAGCGATATTTTTATTGTCTATCAATTGTGCAAGTCACCGTATTATTTTTGCGGAGGGTGCGGGGGGTGTTGTTGCGGAGGCGGCGGGGCGTTCGGCGGATGTTCTTGGTTGTGAGATTCGTTCTGTTCAAGTCGGTATTGAAGGTTGTTATAAAAATGGTCTTTGGACTCCGGTTGTTGTGATTTGGTCAATTCCGCAAAGTTCAGAACTTGACCAATCCGATTTCATTCTCTCCATCAAAACAATCGACTCAGACGGCACTCCAATCACCTACCACATCAACTCCACAACAAAACTACAACCAACAAAACTACACTCCGCAAATTCAGCAAATTCGGATAACTATAATTTGCGCAACGAAAAAATATTCCGCTCGCTCGTGTATGTTAAACTCGGACGAAGTACCGGAAAAATCACAGTTAATCTTGAACCGAATCCCCTCTCTAATTCGGACACGGCTAATTTGGACACGGCTAATTTGGACAAAACTAATTTGGACAAAAAACTAAAATCTACCACAAAAACACTCTCACCAAGCGACAAAACAATCAACAAACAACCCACTCCACAAAACACCACATCAACCAATCCCACAGACAATCAAACGCCAACTCCAAACAAAACACAATCATCCGGTTTTCTTTTGCCGATAGCGAGCGAGCGTCCGATAATTTTGATAATTGGCAATGATGATATTGGATTGCAAGGTGCGATAGCGGAATTGACGTTGCATGAGTCGCGGCGTCCGCTTCTTGTCAAGGTGAATTCTGTTGTTGATTTGCCGGATAGTTGGTTTGGTTATGAGTCTGTTGACATGATAATTTTGACGACAACGGAGCCGCAATTATTTGACGGCATGACAGCCCAAACGCCGCAAATTAGAGCTATTGATGATTGGATAAAGATGGGCGGGCGGTTGTTGTTTTGTGCCGGACGCGATTCCGCCCAACTCTTGACCGCCAAAGAAAAAAACACCGAGCCGAATGATAACAGCAACGCCGTTCTTGCCCCGTTTTTACCTGGGAAATTTGAAAAGATGACGGACATTCGCAAGGGGGATTTGCTCGAATCATTTGTGTCGAGCAAGCGTAAAATTCAAATTGAGTTTGCGGAGGATTATTTGCGGATGCCGTTGGTTTCCGGCGTGCGCGGAGTTCGCCGTTTGAGCGACGGCGACATGCCGATTGTCTCGCAACACGTTCACGGATTCGGGACAATAACATATTTCGGCGGCGATTTGAGCGGCAAGCCGTTAGGGAAGTGGCGTGATAGAACATTGCTCGTCAGAAAAATTTTGCGTTGGGACGGCGACCGCCAAAACACCACCCAACACGACAACTCAATAATCAGACCGGCGTATTCAGATTTATCCGGTCAAATCCGCAGTGCGGTTGATCGTTTTGATGAAGTTAAGATTGTTCCGTTTTCGTTGATATTGATCATTCTTGTTGTGTATTGGTTGGTGGTTGGTATTGGTGATTGGTTTATTGTACGAAAATTATTCCGGCGACCTGTGTTGACGTGGATAACGTTTCCGTTGTGGATATTGTTGTTTTGTGTTTTTGCGTATCTTTTGGGTACGTATGGGCATCCGAATCGTGTGATTTTGCGGGAGTTGATAGTAGTTGATGTGAATCCCGAACAGGGAATTTTACGCAGTGCAATTTGGGGCAATTTATACAGTCCCCGCGACGCAGTTTATTCTTTGAGTTTGCCAAAATCACAAAACACATCAAGCCGACCAACAAACCGCACAAACACAGCGAACGCGACAAACAGAACGAACACGATGACCACGACGAACTCAAACGACTCGCATAACGACAAGACGATGTTTTTTTCTTGGCATGGTTTGACTGGTGACGGGTTGGGCGGCATGTCGCCGAAAACCGTCAGCCCGACAGTTTGGCGCAACGGGGCAATACAAGAAAAACACGCGGCAATAAAGGACGTACCAATTCAAGTCCGATCAACAAAAAGCTTTTTTGGTGAGACATTCGGCGCGATTGACGCGTCGTTTAAGACGATACAAGCCGACCTGCAAGATGATGAAGGCGTGCCGGTTGGGACGTTGGCGTTTGAGGGGAATTATACTTTGGAGGATGCGGTTTTAATTTATGGGCGTTGGATAATTCCTGTTGAACTGCCGGAGTCTGGCAACAAGATCACGATTGACAAAAAAACATTGCGACAAAACATACAAGAAATTTTGTTGTCAAAAATTGCGGTTGATAATGATGCATTGAAACAGATCGCGACTTACAACACGCAGGCGGTTGATTTGACTTATATTGTTAAAGTATTGACGGTGCATGAACAGATCGGCGGTTACGAAACGGTCGGTCTGTTCAATACATTCCAACGCTCTCTCGACATGAGTAACATAATGTCAACCAGCCACGCAATACTCGTCGGCGAACTCGTAGACGAGCAAGATGTAGCCTCCGGTATCAAAACTTCCGTACCAACTGATCGACACACACGAATGATCCTTCGCCAAATAATACCGATTAAACCGCCAATCACCAAAACAATTTTGACCGGCAGCGACGGTCTCGACAATACCCCGTCAACAATAAACGCCCCAACAGAAAAAGATTTCCAACGACGAAAATAATTAAGCGAATGTTTTTTTGCCGCAAGGATCGCAAAGGTTTTCGCAAGAATCGCAAGAAATTTAATAGTATTCTTCGCGTGATCTTTGTGTGATTTTTGTGTCAATTGCGGTTAAAAAATCTCCTGATGATCAGTCACAAACAATTGCGGAACTTTGTAACAGACTCCTGTATTGACTTTAACTTTTAACTTTTAACCTTTAACCTTTAACTTTTAACCCTCAACTAACAACTAACAAAAAAATATGAAAAAATCCTTAACAAATTCCACGCGATCAAATTCAAACTTGATCCGAACCTTAACATCAATTGCAATGTCGATCCCGAACTCGTTGTGCGGGTTTATAGTATTGATTTATTCGACGTTGATTTACACGACGCTGATTTGTGCAAAGTCAATTTGTACGAGTC
>JAISQS010000364.1 GCA_031274045.1 Planctomycetaceae bacterium
TAGGGCGTTGCCCTACGCTATGATATTTTGCCCTTTCAGGGCGTTGATACATTGTATTGATACAGTGCTTGATAAAAGACACGATGTAAAAGCCCCACAAAAAACGAAATAATCAGAAAAATTTAATTCAATGCAAAATTTTATTCCTGAACTTTTATCGCCTGCGGGTGATTTGGAATCGCTTCATGCTGCGGTGGAAAATGGGGCTGACGCTGTTTATTTTGGCATCGGAGGTATCGAGAAACACAACGCCCGAATTCGCGCAACGAATATTCCTCTCAACCAACTTGACAATACCATGCAACTTTTACACGCACGCGGAATGCGCGGTTATGTTACTTTGAATACATTGATTCGCGGTGATGAGTTTGTTGAGGTTGAGCAATTGTTGCGTGCGATTTCTGCTGCCGGTGTTGATGCGGTTATTGTTCAAGATGTTGGTTTGGCTTTGTTATCGAGGCGAATTTGTCCGAACTTGGATATTCATGCTTCGACGCAGATGTCGTTGACTTCGCCGCGTGCAGTTGAGTTTGCTCGTTTGTTTGGTATTCGGCGGGTTATTTTGCCGCGTGAGTTATCGATTGAGCAAGTTGGGGCGATGTGTTGTTCTGTGCCGGTTGGCGGGGGTGAGGCGGTTGAGGTTGAGGCGTTTATACATGGTGCTCTTTGCATCAGTTTTTCGGGTCAATGTTACGCGAGTCTTTCGCTCGGCGGGCGTAGTGCAAATCGCGGATGTTGTGCGCAACCATGCCGCATTCCATACGAGTTAATTGGAGAAGGCGGAGTCAAAAATCACTCTCAATTGTTAAGTCCGAGCGATTTGGCGGCAATGCCCGTTTTGGAAAAGTTGGTTGATACGGGTGTGCATTCGTTGAAAATTGAGGGGCGTTTGAAGCCGCCGGAGTATGTTGCTGTTGTTACTCGCGCGTATCGTGAAGCTCTTGACATGATAGGACAAAAAAAGGCGCAGCAAAAAAAAGATAATCTTTCTTTGCCGCAAAAAAATCATAACCCAAAAAATCATAATCATGACAATCCCAAAGATAGATCAAACAATATTGTCGGTAATACCGTCAACAATTTAACTCCCAAATCCAACACGTCAACAATCAACCCGCGCAACAAAAACACAAACTCGTTTGACCAACACCAACCTGACAAAAATCAACATGACGAACTGAAAATTGATCTTTTGAGTGAGTATGACATGTCTGATTTGGAGTTGATATTTTCGCGCGGACTTACGACGGGTTGGCTTGGAGTGGTTGAGCCGAGTGAGCTTGTTTCGGGCAATATTTTGTCGCATCGCGGGATTGAGGTTGGTGAAGTTGTGGAAGTGCGGCGTGATGCGGTTGTTGCCAGGTTGTCAAAAAAAGTGCAGCGGGGAGATGGTCTGCTATTTGAAAATAAGGAGTTTCCAGACAAATCACAAGGCGGACGCGTATACGAAATTTTCCGCAAAGGAATTTCCGTACAAAAATGCGATGACAAAATAAAAGTTCTCTTGACTTTTGCAAATAACTCAATCGATCCGCAATTTGTCGAACGCGGTCAATCTATTCGCAAAACAAACGATCCCGAATTTGAACGCGAAATCAGAAAATCACTGGAGTCAAAAAACACTCGCCGACGAATTCCAATTAACGTTTCAATAAATGCTGTTGTCGGTCATCCGTTAAAATTGACCGCCGTAAACTCGCTCGGTGCAAAATGCGAAATTTACGCAGACGGTAATTTGGAACAGGCAAGAAAACATCCGGCAACAATAGAATTGTTACGCGAACAATTTGACAGACTTGGCGGAACAATTTTTTCGCTTGCGAATTTGGAAGCGAATATTGAGGGCGAGCCGATGATACCGTTGAGCTTGCTCGGCAAGTTGCGGCATGAGATGATTGAGCAACTAGAAAACGTTGCGCAAAATCCAAAGGCGAAGCCAAAGCTAAAAGATGATAATGATATTTGTGTGACGTTGGAGGATGTGTTGAGTGATTGTCGGGAGTCGTTTGGTCGGATTGTTAGCGGCGCGGGCAATATTAGCGGTCAAGATTCTTCGGCGGCTGATGTTGGTTTGATTCATATTTTGTTGCGTGATGTTGGAATTTTTGAGGATGAGCGTTTTTTGAGTCGTCTTATTTCGGATGGTTGCCGTTCGTTTTATGGTGAGTTTTGCAATATTGAACAATACAAAAAAGCGGCATCAATAGTCCGGCATCAAGGCGGCAAATTTACGGCGGTGTTGCCGCGAGTGATATTGCCAGATGAGGCGGGGTTGTTGCGTGAATTTTTGGAGTTGCGACCGGATGCGGTGCTGGCGCGAAATGTTGAGGAGATAATGTTTTTTAGGGAGAAGAATATTCCGGTTATTGCGGACTTCTCGCTCAATATCATTAACCAATTATCGTTTCAAAAAATATTAAATTTGGGAGTCGAACGGATAACGCCCGGATTCGATTTAGGGCAAGAACAGATAGAACAATTTTGCAACACAATTCCACCGCAACAAGTAGAAATGATCCTGCTGGGACGAATTCCGCTTTTCACAATGAACCATTGTATATGGCGGGCAAATGTAGTACCGCGCGGTAAACCATGCGAAAAAATTTGTCAAAAATTCCCGCTAAAAATAAGAGACAGACGCGGCGCAATACATTCGGTACGAACAGATATTCTATGCAAAAATATAATTGAAAACGCCGCCGAATACACAACAAAACCAATAAAAGGAATAAATCACTACCGAATCGAATGGGACAAAAGATTAGGTAACCTAGAAAACATAATCCAAAACATCAAACAAGAAATCAAAATAACAAATTCATAAACTCAAATTTTTGTCGCGCACAAAGGCACAAAGGACACAAAGTTTTTATTTTTTAACGCGGAAAGCGCGGAAATACGGAAAGCGCGGAATAGGCGGAAAACGAATATTAAAAAATTTCCGTTCTTTCCGTCCTTCCGCGCCTTCCGCGTTGAAAATAAACAAACTAAAAATAATTCTCACAATAAAAAAAATCCTCTGCGTTCTCTGCGCCTTTGCGCGAAATATATTTTTGTTGCGCGCGGAGGCGCAAAGAACGCAGAGTTTTTATTTTTAACGCGGAAAGACGGAAAGCGCGGAATAGGCGGAAAACGAATTTAAAAAATTTCCGCTCTTTCCGTCCTTCCGCGCCTTCCGCGTTGAAAATAAACAAACTAAAATAATTCTCACAGTAAAAAAATCATCTGTGTTC
>JAISQS010000376.1 GCA_031274045.1 Planctomycetaceae bacterium
GAGTTAGTCGGGGATCAATATCGGTAACAAAATTATGACAATGGTGATTGCAAAAGGGAATTTTTAAGTACGAAAAGTATATACCACAATCAATTATATTTCTGATTCGGCTTCTTCGCGGAATTTTTTGCAATTTGCGATGATATTGTTGCTTTGGGAGAATAAGCCGCTGCCGACTAGCATCAAAGTATCTTTGCCGTAATTTTGCAGAATTGTTTTTATGTTTTTTAGTTCCATTCCGCCTGCCGGACTTGGAAAGATTTGCGGGATGTTGTTTAGCGGCTCGCGGCATTTTGTAACGATGTCCGTACAATCTTCCTGCGTCAACGGAAACCGTCCGCCGTAGTTTGGAAAAATGGTCGCGTCTGCTCCGGCTAGTCTCATTATCGTTCCGAGCAACACGCCGTAAGTTAATCCTTGACTGACACCGCCGTGATTCATAACCATCCCGCCAATAAAAGCCGGATGAGCAAAAATCGGTAACCCAAGCTCTCCCGCCAACTGCCGCATAACATCAAGCCCAGCCAACCCCGGCGAAATCATCACCCCGCCAGCTCCACGCTCTTTGGCAAAATACGCACGCTCAATAATCTGATTCGATGGTGCCGTGATATTTGGTACGTAAATAGAATTGCGGTTGAATTTCGCGTTCGCCTCACGCACTGCCGCTGCACATTTTATTACACGATCCTTAAACGGGGCAAAAGATTGATTGGACAAGCCATGATCATCTTTGATTATGTCAATTCCGCCTTCCGTAAACAACGAAGCCAAATTTGCCAGATTGTCCGCAGAAAGCCCCATCGGTTTAAGTGCCGTAAAAAGCAACGGACGAACCGGCACTCCAAGCAACCCGCGTATACCGGACACGCCAAATTTGGCACCGCGCAAAATTTCAAATATACCTTCACTTGGCGTTATTGAGATTACTTGAATTTTTTGCTTCATGCTGATATTGCCGAGTATCACGTTCAAAAATTGCGTCAACTCAGATGCCGCTAATTCTTCGGCATAACTTATCGTTACAAAAAAGCACAACTCAACAACACCAACGCGAACATCACTCGCACCAACACCAACAGACGCAGGAGAAGACGCACGCTCACGCCCCGTCTCAAACCGTTCAATACGACCAACTACCCGCTCCGGAATTACGCCGTCCGGCAAAAGACGAACCGGAAACTCAACCGTCTGCTCCGCACAAATATCATCAGCAAGACGCAACGCCTCAGCCTTATCGTCCGTCGATAATTTGTAAACAACAGAAAACCGCCTGCCGCTCAATTGACCGGCAAGAACACTATTGTCAAAATCCGTAAAAAACATTTTTAGTTTAAGTAAAAAATCATCATAGTTATTCGGTACGTGTCCATCGCTCACGTAATCGAGTTGTTAAATTTGTTGATTGTTCAAATTTGACATTCTGTTTATGTTTGTGGGTTATGTTCCGTTGAGATTGAAGGGGACGGGTTTATTTGTTGTGTCGAAGCATTCGATTTCTATGTGTTCTGGCCACACGTCAATTTGAGCGCGTATTAGGATTTCTACGTTACCTTCTTTTTCGATTGCGGCTAGTTCGATTCGTTTTTTATTGTTTAGGTATTCGACAACTTCGTCTGCCAGGTTTACGCGTATTTTTGTGATGTTTGGTTGTTGCGATGCCAGAACCAGCGAACGGAAAACCTCCAACGCCATACTTTCCGGCGACTTGACAACTCCACCGCCATGACAACACGGACACTCTTGGTACACACTCCTCTTCAACGAAGGACGGACTCTTTGACGTGTCATTTCAATCAATCCGAATGGACTCGTTTTGAGAATTTTTGTCCTTGCCCGATCACGTTTTATTGCGTCTCTCAAAGTTCGCTCAACACTTCGCCGATGCACGTCCTTCTTCATATCAATAAAATCATTCACAATCACACCGCCCAAATCACGCAACCGTATCTGACGCGCAATCTCCTTCGCCGCGATAATGTTCATTTGATACGCGGTCTCTTCGGCGTTATCATCCGTGCGGAAGCTGCCGCTGTTCACATCTATCGCAACCAACGCCTCCGTTTGATCAATAACCAACGAACCGCCACCCTTGAGCGGAACCCGCCGATGATTGATGCGGGCAATTTCTTTGTCCATGCCGAACTTGTGAAATATCGGTTCTTTTTCAGCGTAATATTGCAATCTGTCCGTGTATTTCGGCATGACAAATTGTAGAAATTCTTTTGCCCGTTCGTATGCGGATTCTTCGTCAATATAAATTGTGTCAATACTTGAGCTGAAGATATCTCTTATTGTACGAATAATCATGTCGCTCTCTTCGTATATATCAATCGGCGCGGGCATCTTTTTAACACGCCTGACAATCACCTTCCAAAGCCGCATCAAATAAGACAAATCACGAGACAACTCTTTTTGAGTCCGATCCGCACCGGCTGTACGGACAATAAATCCCAGTCCCTTCGGCGGTCTGAGATCGCGCATCATATCTTTCAATTTGCGGCGAACGGATTCGTCATCAATCTTACGCGACACACCAACACGACCGAGCGACGGCATCAACACAAGATAACGTCCGGGTATACTGATGTAAGTTGACAATGTAGGTCCTTTGTTGCCGATACCTTCTTTTATGACTTGGACGAGAACTTCGTCGCCTCGTTTGAAAATATCTTGGATAGGCGGTTTGAATCGCGGGCGGCTGTAACCGTCATCGTGAAAAGTATTTCGCGCGGCGGGAAAATTTGCTCGCTCATCACGAGCCGCGTTATGCTCTTTTTCAACCCAACCCGGAACTTGCTTGAAATAACACGGCTCAACATCGCTAATATGTAAGAAGCCGTTGCGACCAACTCCAAAATCTACAAACGCCGCTTGAATACTCGGCTCAAGATTCACTATCACTCCCTTATAAATATTCCCCGCATAATTATCATGCGTGGTTCGCTCAACATAAAGCTCCTCAAGCAACGAATTTTCTATTACCGCAATCCGGCACTCTTCCGGTTGGCGGACGTTAATTAACATATCTTGTTTCATTTTTTTTGTCTCTTTCAAAAAAATACGGCTGGTAAATGTAACACAGTTGTTCCCGCAAATTATAATGAAGCCAATAAGTCAATAGGCTTCGCCCAATATTCAAACAAACTCATAAAACTACCGCCAAAATCTTCGCCAAATACACACAACTCACAATAAAATTCGTCAATCACAAAAAATAAAAAACAGCTGACACAAATGAAATTTCAAAGCGTAAACAATTGAAAATTTAATTCAATTTGGGTGACTGTTATTTTGTGATTCATTGATCAGATTACATTTTATCCGTTTTGGAAAGATGGTCTGAAAATATTCTTTATCGAGATTCAATGCGGTTAGCAATTCGCGGACACCCGCTTCGGGACCTTCTTGTGAAATGACTTCAACTTGTAGTAGTCCAGATTCGGGTTGGAATTTTATGTTTGTGACGGCATGACGAACGTCAACTTTTTTGGTTGGTGTTTTGGTCTTGCTTATGAGGATTGATTTTTGGGACAAAAAGTTATTTATGTCGATGGCGAGTTCTTTGCACAGGTGTTCTGGAATGATCATCTCGAAAACAGACGATTCAAGTTGACCTTTTCGTTCTGTTTCGTTGAGTAATCTTGCCGAGAGAAAATTTAGTCCGTTTACTGAACTGCGGTTCAGATCGGCAATAAGAACGGAGGACTCAATTTGTCCAATTGAGTCGTTCAATTCCAGTTCAAGAACTTCGTCAAAACCTTCTATCCCCAATGCCAACGCTGACGGAAGACTCATCTTTATTTTTGGATGGAACCCGTTGCTCATGGCAATGGGCAACCTGACACGCCGGAAAAGCGACTCAAATGTCCGCAATAGATCCTTGTGTCCGATATATTTTAGGTTACCTGATTTGCTGAAACGTATTCTTACACGTTGTCGAACCATAACAAGCGGTCCGAACAAGCCGAAACAACGCCGTTGGCTGCTTCGGTCTATTCTTTAATTTGGATTGTAACTGTTAACGATAAACGATAATTGTGAGTCAAACACAAAAAACTGACAAATTTGAAATGCAACCTTCATCTTGCAAAAAACTTGACACCACAAAATATAACAATAATCAATATAAGTAATTATATCGAAATCAATTTGAATAACCGTTTGCCGGATAATTGACAAGCCGCTCAAACTGCCGCCGATAAATTACAAAAAACCTTCAAGCAACCGAAAGCCTCTAAACATCACGTCTCAAACTTTCGGCTGAAGGGGCGGAGAGTATATCTCAAAAAAGCATCAATGACAATACCAGCTATCAACACAAAATATTCGCTACAAAATTCCCGTTGATTTATTGTGCACAAAGTTGTGATTACCTTGTTATAGCTCACAATTTTGCCGCGAAGCGGCGCGGACTGGAACGCGGG
>JAISQS010000414.1 GCA_031274045.1 Planctomycetaceae bacterium
CACGGAAAAAGCAACAAAATGCCCGCAAAAAACAACTTACGCCTTAAGTTAATACGTATGGGGCGTTGCCCTACGCTATGATATTTTGCCCTTTCAGGGCGTTGATACATTGCATTGATACAGTGCTTGATAAAAGGCACGATGTAAATGCCCCACAAAAAACGAAATAATCAGAAAAGTTTATCTGTGTGTCAATTTAAGTGTGCATGGTTACATTTATTTTGTTTTGTTATTTCCAAAAATTCTTAGTGATGGTTTATCTGGTTTATCTTTTATTTGTTCTAATCTTCTTCTTGCTTTTTCGGCGTATGTTGTTTGTGGGTAGTTATCGACTACTTTTTGGTAGAAGATTTTTGCGGAGCCGTAGTATCTTTTTGTGTCGTAGTATTGACCGAGAACCCATTCTCGTTCGGCGCGTTTTGTCATTAAATTCTCATCAAGCTCGTTGATCGCTTCCGCTTCGTTGTCGTCATCAACCTGATTCGGCGTGCGTGAACGTTTCAGCATTTCGGCGATCTCTTTTGCGTCGTCCAAAGTTTTACTGTTGTATTCGGCGCCCATGTATGATTCGCTTCTTGCAAATAATTCTCCCTTTCGCGCTTCGTCGAAATGATCACTCAAAGGATAATTTTCCGTCAAGTATTTATAGTAGAACGCAGCTTTTTCGTAATTTGAATCGCCGGAATATCGCCCTTTGGACAAATTGGCAGCCGCCAAAGCCATAACAGCATCGTCCGCTAACGGATTATTTGGGTCGTTCACAAAAATTGTTTCGTATGCCTTGCCCGCGTAGCCAAACGTATCAAAAAGCGGAAGACTCTTCTCCGTAAAATTGACAAGAACTATCTTCGACGAATTCCTATCAGCCGATTCCCAATATCTCGCAATTGCAAAAACACGTCTTGCGGCGTTATCGATGTGTTTTGAGTGTTGATATTTCACCATCAACGCCTGATACGCGTTGAATGCCCGCGTGTAATCGCCGCCGAAAAAATAAGATTCAGCCGCCAAATTCAACGCATCCTCCTCAAGCAACGAATCAGGCCACTTTTTCGCCGCCAATATAAATTTTTTCGCCGCCGAACAATATAATTTCTCGCGTTCTTTGCTCGATTTCGGAGACGTGTCAACTTGCGTATCGTCACCCGATTTTTTTATCTTGAGCAAAATATCACGTCCTTCGTTCATAAAATTTTGTGCTTTTGTCTCGTTCGGACCCAAACCGACTCGCGCCGCAACTTTCGTATAAAAATTGACCGGATCAAGAACTGACCAATCAAACATCGGCTTCGCCTCAATCTCCCAATCATAGATCGGTTTGTTATCATAAATTTCGGGATTCGCTTCAACATAGTTGACCGGCGAAATTATGTCTTGGTCAAGCGTTTCACGTTTATCGCGGCTTGCAAATGGACCATGCCTGTCAGAAAACGGTCGCAAATATTTCTTCTTCGGATCAACCTCACCAGACCGCTTCGACGCCGCAATCTCCAACAACCTGTTCTTCTCCGCAACATCACGCTCCAACTTCGCAGCATCCTCTATCGATACTGACTTCTTCAACGTCTCCCCCCAAATATCATCAACAGCAGGTCCAAGCACATTTATATCAGGCGGAATCGGCGTAGGCGCAGGCGATGCCATAAAATGACTCATCGGATCATCAACAGCAGACGACGCAACATTAGTCGGCACAACATTACTCGGCACAGAATTAGTCGGCACAGAATTAGACGGCGCAACATTAACCGACACAACATCAGTCTTATTTACAACAACATCCGTCTTACCCGCCGCCGCATCCGCCGAATTTCTATTGTCCCAAATACTGCCGGACGTAGTTTGACCTGATGCAATTTGACCTGATGTAGTTTGATTTGTCTCGTAAATTGACGGCGGTGTTGACGGCTGAATTGTTGAAGCAGTCGGCGAATCAAACGACTTCGGCAACGGCTCTTCTCTCACAACATTAACAACATCATTGAACGGAAAATTATCCTGCACCACACGCGGCGCAGGATTCGGCGTAAGATTCCGGGCGTTATTCGACACGGGATTTAGTGTGATATTCGGCGGAAGATTCGGTATGAGATTCGGTGAGGGATTTTGGACGGGGGCGGGGGGAGTTGTTGCGGTCGTGTTGAATGAATTTGGCGGAGCGGCGGTGTCGCGATGGTTCAAATCAGCATTCTGCTGAAACGGATAATTTGCCGACGGCACACTTGTCAACGGCGCACTTGTCAACGGCGCATTTGACGATGGCGCACTTGTCAACGGCGTACTTGTCAACGGTGCATTTGACGACGGTGCATTTGACGACGGCGCACTTGCGGGCAAATTATTTTGATTGCCAAGTTGACCGTCAACTTGACTCCCTATTCCAAAAATACTCGCTGTCGGTTGCGGATTTTGCCCAAGATAATCTGAATTATCCGTTCGCCTCAAAGATTGACAACCGGCATAAAAAAGAATTACGGCGAATAAAATCACGTAATTTATTCGGCTAAAATTAAATATGGTAGACATCCTTGTCACTCCTATTTTATGTCTGATATTGAATATTTGCGTAGATTTTTGTTTTGTCAAAAAGTACGCGGTTTAGGTTATTGGTTTGTTATTCGGGATAATTTTTTTGCAACCATTTTTGTGTTCGTGGTCTTGTTCCGAGTTGGTGGTTGATACAATTGTTTGTCAAGTTTAGGATTTCGAGCATGGTGTTGTCGTTTAGTTCGGTGATATTTTTTACGTTTTCGGTTTCGTTATTTTTGGTAGTGTTTTCATTGGCGAAATGTTGCAACATATCGAGTGCGAACGGCGTTATTGGTTTGTACATTTGCCCGTTGTTCCGCATCTTTTCGGCGCAGTTATCACAAATAACACCGCCCGATAAAAAACTGAACGGAATACGTTCACGCGCATTTGTCCGGCGAACTTTCTGCGGCTGCCCTGCCATCGCAATATTCAAACCGCCAACATTCGCATCGCCAACATTCATGCCGTCAACATTCGCATTGTCATTATTAACGCTATCGATATTTTTGTTGTCAACATTTTTGTTGTCGATATTCGATCCGCATTCGGCGCAGATGTGCAATGTCGGTTGGGTGCCGTTTTCTTGCATGATGTTGTATTCAAATCGCGCAACGAAATAATTTACCGAATGCGCTTGTTCAAGTTGTACCAAAGTCTGCGCGGCGATATTGAACAGCTTTTCATTCGGCGCATCCGGTTCGGTGAACAGGTTGAGCAGGTCGGCAACATAATAGGCACCGTAAAGTCCCGAAAGGTTGTCGGAGGTCACGTGAAACCGCTTGATCAATTTCGATTCCGTCAACAAATCGAGAACATCTCGTTTTTTGTGTAGGAAGGTTACGCTAATTTGGGATAGTATGTCAAGAGCAGATTCGAAAGAACTTTTCAACCGTCTACCGCCTTTGGCAAGTGCATCAATTTTGCCAAATCGTTTGGTAAACAAAGTTAAAATCAAACTCGTCTCACTAAAATCAACACTTCGGATAACAATCGCCTCATCTTTTTCTATCATTTTTTTTTGAAAAAATTTATCCCGACAATCTCAATTCCAACAATACTCCAACAATTCACACACAACAAACAACAGATTCACAAAGAATATTTTGTCAACAGATTTTACAGATTTTAATAAAAAAATATTCGTAATATATCAGCGAAATATCCGTCTTTAACTCAACCTTATTACAATAAAATTCCCAACGCCCCAACGGGGCAATATACTTTTTACACTTGAAATTTCCTCTTTTATAAATTTACATTGAAAATTTGTACAACCAATATTGAGTCTTAATCGATTCGCAACAGGTAACCAATTTCCCCTCCCTTAATAACA
>JAISQS010000419.1 GCA_031274045.1 Planctomycetaceae bacterium
AAGAATGTTTTTTAATTTTTTGTATTCGTTGTATTTGTTTTTGAGTTTGTTTACTGATTTGTGGAGTATAATGAGTCCGATAGCTTGTCCTATTAGGTGATTAGATGCGTAGGTGTTACTTTTATTACATTCAAAATTTTTTGATTTTTTTGTATGTCTTCTATTTCATTTTCCGGTAATTATGTTTCGTCGAGTTATTACGCCGCTGCCAAAAAACAGAGTGTTGCGACAGCTGAAACGACAAGTAACAACAATAATCTTAAAACGGCATCGTCGGCGGGTGATGTGTTGACGATTTCAGAAGAGGCTCTTGATATGCTAAACCGAAACGGCGAAGTGTTGACGGTTTCGGCAGACGAATTTGATACAGAGGGAGAAGCAATAAGTCTTGAAAAACTTGAACCAAAACAAGAAAATCAGAGATTCTACGCCCCTCAGACATTGTGGGAACAAATCAAAAGTCATTCTAACCATTTAAGTTTAGAACACTGGGCTTATGGTATTTCAAGCGATGACAAAAACATCGACGAAACATCCCTCTCTAACTTGAAATATTCCAAATATCAGAGCTACTTAGAAAACGCCGATGAAACATTTGCCGAATTGCTAAAGAGAAACAATATTAAACTTGATGAAAATGAACATATCGAACTGACAATAGACGCTGACGGAAATATCACGATTGGCGGAAATATCAGTAAAGAAAAAGCCGGAAATATTCAAAGCATTCTAAATGGAGACAAATCGTTAGGGAATGATTTATTGTCGGCACATAGTTGCAGAAAATCTACTTTAAATGGCGACAGACGGCTTCTCGTGAATGTAATTCTATTACGTGAATATGGCGTTTCTCTTTCAGATTTTGAAATAAATGTAAACGACAGACAATTAAATATCAAAAATGGGAACACTGCGTTGCTGGAATCATTATGCGAGAACGAAGCGTTCCTGGCAATGAATATATCCTCCCTTTTACACGCTCAAGAGGATAATCCTGACTCCGCATCATTGCCAAGTGTAACGTTTTCGTTTCAGAACGGCTTGTTTGTAGAGAAGGGTGCGAATGATGCAACGACATTAAATTCGTTTGCTTCCAAAGTAATGGAGCCGTGGGAAATAGTTGGCGGGAAGATTGACTACTCTATGACATTCGACGATAACGGCAGAATAACAAACATAAAGGAGACAAGTGCAAATGCAAAATCAGGTAGTCTTGATTTTGCTTTGTCTTATAACAAGGCATCGTTTGACAAAAGTACGTGGGATGCAAACGGTATGTATTTTAACTCAGAAGTACTACGACAATATGTGTTCGACAGGAAACGTTTAATAAAATACGAAACCGGAAAAGAAGCGGATGTTGATACGTTTACCGTCGGCAAAAACAAAAATGGTAATTTCGCAACCGCCATAAATTCCAACGCCTCATACAACATCGCAAAAAGCCAAAGCACAACATAAAAAATCGGATTTTGTGGAGACCTCACGTTGTGGCTTTTGTCAATACACCGCATCAATACTCTTAAAAAGGGTAACATAAATCGGAGCTTTCCTTTCAAATGTAGACCTCACAAAAATCCGAAATAATCAGAGCAATTCTTATTTTTCCTTATTCTTCTTTGTACTCTCATCTTTGTGTCCTCTTATGGTTTTTTCTTTCGTATTCTATAAAAAAATATTCTTCCCTTCCTTTCCTGTAAATTCTTCCGCGAATTCTTCCTTAAATTTTGGATAAAGTCTATTTGAGATATAACCGATAAAACCGACATACGCGCTATTGTCGGCAATATTTGAACTCGTTTTTTTGATGACTTGGCGAGCTGTTTTTTGTTGACTTTGCGAGCTGGAATTTAGGTTGTTTCCAAAATATGTACGCGTTGCGTATTACGAGAAATGTTATACTCAAATCGAATTTTGCGTTTATTTTATTTTAATCTTTTCCTTATTGGGATGATTATGATGTTTGTGTATGCGCAAAATATCACTGCCGACGTAAACGCGAACAACAACCAAAACGCCGAATCCGAAAAACTATTCGTCAACGCCGCAAACGCCGAACGAAACAACGACATAAAAAACGCAACAAAATTATACGAAGAAGCTTTGAAATCAACTAAAAGTCAATCATTGCGATTTATGATTTTGCATCGTTTAGCTGTCTTGAACGCGAAGGAAAAGAATTATCTTGAAAGTGAAAAATATTTCCGGCTCGCTTTGAAAGACAGCAACGCGAATCCTGCTTTTTTGTGTGATTTTGCCAAATTGTATATTGACCGTAATCAATTGAGCGATGCCGAAACGATTCTCAAAAACGCGATTCTGATTGCACCGAAAGACAGACGCTCGCTCTACAATCTCGGTCAAGTTATCGCACAACAAAAGGACAGACAGATCGAAGGATTGAGGTATTTAAAACTTGCGCTAGGTGAAAAAAACGCGTACAAGGAACTTGCGAAAATCTACAGAAAACTTGGCAGCCAAAACCAAGCTGACTTCGCCGAACAACAAGCCATTCTCGCAAAAGATGATTCGCAAAACCACACCACAAACGAACCCGCAAACACTTCGCCCGCATTGATCGAAAAAATAAAACAAGAACTTATGTTGCTTGAAGCCAAAGAATTAAAAACCGTACAAGATAAAATCATAAACGATGAAGAACTCAATCTCCTGACAAATCCGCCGATTCCAAAACCGACCGAAACAACATCTTTGCCCAAAACGAATCTCACTCTTACACAAAATCTACCAAACACAACAGCCTTACCAACATCACCGCAAACACCACCACCGCATACACCATCGCCGTCACCGCAAACGACAACTCACGCCTTGCCAAAAATCGCTGACAATATAACTTCCACCGCTCCAATCACAATCATCCCAACGCCATCAAACGAACCAATACCTTTTTCATTTCCAACACCAACTCCTTTCCCGAATCCAACTCCGAATCCAACTCCGACATTAACGCCAGTACCGGCAAACTTGCCATCGCCAACTCCGCCAATAATTGAAAAAAATAATGGCAACGAAAATAATTTGAGATTATTGAAACGTGTACCGGAAGTGTCGTTCAATTTGACAACGGAAAATCATGCAGACGACGCGGCGGACAAAAGCAGTATAAATTTTCCCAATAAGAATGTCGTTGTTTTGCCCAAAGAGACCGGGAGGAATGTGGATGATTCGCGGCGTGAAGCGGCGGCGGAGATAAGGTTAGTGCCGTATAAAGAGTCGTCTGGAACATGGACGGACAGGCGTGTGGATTCAAACGTGATCAGTTTGACAATGCCCAATGACGAAACAGTTTCTAACATCAGTCTCTCTGTCATACCAAATAATCCAAACATAAAAAATACTCCTAAAACGGTCAATGAAAATTTTGTCAATGAACGTTGGAACGCGAGAATGTACGAGCGGGATTTGAACAACAATAATTCAACCGGCAGAAATATCCCGCGAAACAACAGACCCGAATCAAGAAACGATGCCGCAAAAAAACCAAATAATAACCCCCCAATAACAAACCCGCACGAAACGAATCCAAACAAACAAAACACAAGCCAAAGACGAACAAATTCCACTGATCGAAATATCAACGAAAATCAAAATCGTTATTATCGAGCAGCTAATTTGCCGCGATTGGAGTTTGTTGATTCGCAAAATACGGTGCGACCAAAGAATGATTCTGAACCTTATTTAGAGTTTCGTTTGGTATCAAATTACTTGCCGCCGCAGGAAAAACACACAACACATTCATCCGCCGCAAAAACGACACAACCACAAAATACCACAAACAAAACAATAGACGCAACATTCTCACTGCAACAAGTTGATCAACACACAAAAGGATTTGAACCGGTAAAAAATTTACACGCCAACGATGATATTCACAACAACAATATTGTCAACGAAAATTTGCGCAACGAAAACTTGATAGCAAATAATTTTCCAAAAGAATATTTTCCAAAAAAGCAATTACTCAAAAAAAATTCGTCTGACAAAAATAACGGTTTAGATAGTTTGTCGGATCGCGGTTTGTTGCCTGAACAATCGTTCCAGCTTGACGCGAAAAAAACGGAAGTCCGCAGTTTGGAATTGACAAATGTGTTGCGTGATAACGTTGCGCAAAATAACACCGTACAAAAATCTGCGCCCGAAACAAAATTGCAAATTGTACTTCTGGAAGACAAAAATTTATTGCAAAACAGTTTATTGATCGGCAATAACCAGATGATTGCGAATGAGGTTGTCGAGCATGATGTGCCGCAAATTGATGAGTTCGCGAGTAATCAAATTGACGATCCGCAGTCCGAACAAAAACCAAAACAAGTTCAATCGCCCATCGCGGCGAAGGTCACGGAACAGAGTGAGAATAACGATCCGAGTCAAAGTCAAATTGCAAGACAAAATATTGAGCCGGTTGATGAAGTGAAAGCGGAGTTGAAAACTGAAACAGATTTATCGCGTGAAAGTGAAAGTGAAAGTGTGAGTGTGAGTGAAAGCGCGAATACGAGCAACGCGGCTAATTTGCAAAAAGATGTGACGCAAATTTTGGACAAAGAAATCACGCCGCACAGTTTGTCGGTAATCGAATTGCCGATAACGCGAGAGCAATCTAACACAACAAAAATAATACCGACAATAGACAATATTGATGAGAAAGAAATAAACGTTGCGCAAATTGTGGACGATATTATTGCGATAAAAATTGATCCTGAAATCAATCGGAATGAGACCAAAATTGCAGAAGATAAAACAGAAAATAAATCCGAAAATAATTCAGACGATAGGAATCCGCCAATCGTTTATGAGAATATTGTTACTGAAAAATTGGCGTTCGTTTCGCCTGCGTTTGAAAAAATTGAGATAGGAATTTTTGAGCAAGATAATAAAGATAATAAAAATGATACCGACAAAGCATACGAAAATTTTGAAATAAAAAATAATACTATTAGTGTTGATCAAAGTGATCTGTTCGTTTCAAAAAACGTTGAAAATAAAGTGTCAAACAGCGATTTAAGAGTTGAAAGCGAGCATGAGACCGAGATTGTTATAATGACACCGGTAGTGACACCGGCGATTGAAGATTCACCAACGTCAAACGCAAATAACACATCTAAACAACATCTTTCGTGGGGTGATCCGATGATTGCGGCGCGGATAAAAGTAAAAGATAACGAGTCGGAAGTTGAGGCGGTGAAGGATAAGGAAGTTAGCGGTCAAGGAGATATTGTTGCGCAAAATACGAGAGATGTTGTCGGGCAAGGAGAGGTAGTCGGACAAAAAGAGGTAGTTAAGGCGGAGGCGGAAGAATCGGCGGGGGTTGAGATTATTGCCCCGAAGCGGTTGCCGAATTATCCGCCGACTGCGCCGCACGTAATGCCGCCGGTGATCAACAAAGAGCCGGTTAATAATAACAACTCATCAAATATAATAAACAAAAAGCCCGACAAAAAACCAGAGACTGTCGCAATGAAAATCGACAACGATAGAGATATTACAAGCGGTAGAGATACTAAAATTGATCTTGGTCGCAACGTGAAAGATGATTCGGACGCGAATACGGATTCAGGTTTTGCAACAACAAAACGCGGCAAAATATCACGTGAAGAGTGGGAAAATTATTCAGAAATACCGACAGAAAAAGTTTTGCAAGAAACAATCAACAACTATCACGACGACGATGCACCCGGATTTTCCAGCACAAGAAGCTACCGACAAAATAATCCAAAACCGATAAAACGCTAAACATCAATCTTGTAGCGACGACGCTTTTTGAGAATACAAAACAAATGAAATAAACGAAAGTGATTTTTAAAATGTGTTTATTAGTGTTTATTAAAATTCCGCGTATTTTGTATTTTCGAGTCCTTCGCGTTAAAAACAATTTTTAGAAATTACGTTTCGTGTATTTCGTATTCTTCGCCCGATTCGCACTCTCAAAAATGATGTGTGATATAACGCGGCATTCCGCCGCGTTTCTGTCATCGTTTACTTTATGTCTATTTTTTTATCGTTGTATGTTTTCAATTTTTCACAAACCCGTCTGCAAACATCCGCCCAATAATCCACACTACCCAAACAACAACCATCCATAAACTCAACACACGAAATATCACGCCACGCATTGATGTAATTTTTATTGTCTTTGGCGGGTTGTTTCTTTTCTTTTTTTTGTTTTGGATTTTCCGCGTTCCCGTTGGTGTTCTCGTTCTCGTTGGTGTTCTCGTTCTCGTTAGTGTTCTCGTTCTCGTTCTCGTCTGTTTTGTTTTTTGTAATCGGCAACAGGCTGACAATATTTTTAAATTTTGTCTTGATGTTTTTGTCTTGTTTTTTATCAAAGATCGGCACACCGGATTCATCACACAAAAATACCCAACGCGACACCAAACAATTACTATCCATCAACGCACACAAGCCAATATTCGCCGCCGTATTCAAACCCGCTTGAATACCTTTGCCCTCCGCATCCGCCGCAACAAAAATATCACCGTCATTTCGCGGAACCAACAACGTTTTTTGAGCGTCATTCCCTTTGTACGTTTTCCCCTTGCAACTATCAACCAGATGCAAAATCAAACCCTCCGCCGCCGTTCGCTCCAACTCGTTTTTCTCCCGCGCCCTGTTCGCGATTTTAGCAACATAATCCGTCGGATAAACAATCTTATTCACCGGAATCTCCACACAACACATTCCGGGTTTGCCCGTTCTTGAATCTTGCCGCGAAGAATATGACGCGTCAACCTGCGACAAAAATAATCCGTACAACTGACAATGCTCAACCAAAAAATCCCTGACTTTTTTCGATGACCATTGGGCAAACGCTCGTGACTCTTTGTAATCTTGTGACCGATTACGCCGCCGTTCGGGATTTTCAATCACAACGGCATGGCAAGATTTGAACCGTTCATCATGCGAAACTTGCCGATTCCGCTTTTGCTCAAGCAACCGCCTCAAAGAACCCGTCTTCACTTTGCCATCAACAACACCATCCCCACAAGGCTTCCTCTCAAACCCCAAACCGATCGCCGCCTCAATAATCCGACTCGACAATTGCCTGACACGACTCTCCCGCAAACGGCGATGAATATCAAGAATCCTTTTGCCGAAATTTTTAATGTTACTTTCGCTGTTGTTATCGCAGTCGGTTTTTTCGTGTCCGCCATCAAGCCGCATAAAAAAAGCTTTCGAGACGTTGTACAATCCGCGAATCGTATTTATTCGCAACATTGAAAGTCCGCCTCGTTGCAAAACAGTTTTGCGTGATCTCATTAACTTTTTTTGCCTGTTTCCAAATCGCGGCAAAACAAAACGACGAAGCTCACGCAGCCTCTTTTGCAATACATCATCATCCTCCGCCCAAATTTTCTTCAAAGTTTCCGCCAACAAATTACAGTCTTCCTTGCACAACTTTTCAGCAACAGACATGAAGGCGTTGTTCCATTTTTCTTGGTTGATTTTTCGTTGCGCGTTGGTCATCACATCAGGATTCGCAACCGCCCGCCTCTTTAACCGCGTTGTTTGTTCATCGATCATTTTGGCATCACCGCTCAAATACGGCTCAATATTTTTTTGCCAAAATTCTTCAACACTCTGCGGACAAATCCAATGTTTATTTTGTCTCAAATCAAACAAAATTCTCAAACCACTCAATATCGAATTTTTTCGCTCC
>JAISQS010000454.1 GCA_031274045.1 Planctomycetaceae bacterium
AAAACAATGCCGGAATTTAACAAATATCTCGCTCGCTGCACTTATCTTTTGGAACGCGGGAAGCCCGTGAGCGATATTCTTTGGTATCTCGGCGACGAAGTCAATCACAAGCCCGACCAAAAAATCGAATTTAAAGGATTCAAATACGACTATTGCAATCCTGACGTTTTATTAAATCGCCTAACAATCAGGAAAGACGGAACAAACGCAATCTTGACAACTCCCGAAGGACTGACTTACCGGATTCTTTATATTCCCGACAATGAACGAATGTTGCCTGAAACGGTCGAGAAAATTGTTGAGTTCAAAAAAGCGGGTGTTCCTGTTGTTGGAACTCCGCCGAAGAACATCGCCACGCTCGTCGGCGGTGAAACGGCAAAGCAACGTTTTGACAAAGCGGTTGCCGAGTGGAAGGAGAGCGGAGTTGTTCTCCGTTTGGAAGATGCGTTGAAACAATTACAACCTGACGTTATCGGCGATGTTCTTTGGACTCATCGCAAAATTGACGGAGCGGATTGGTATTTCGTTTGCTCTCCGCGAGGACAGGAATTTAACGGCACGCTTCAATTTCGCAACGTCGGCAACATCGAGATTTGGGATGCGGTAACGGGAAAAGTTACGCCGTCGGCTGCCGTTGTGAATGACGGTCAAACAAATGACGAGCAAACAAATGATAGTCAAACATCGGTGCCGCTGAATTTGCCCAAAGCGGGTTCTTGTTTCGTTGTTTTCCGGCATGATAAAAGCGGCACAAATAACGCGTCGTTGTTAGCGAAGGCACTTGTGCCGACACCGACACCGACACAGATAAACGGAACGTGGACGTTGTCCTTTCCCGAAGGTTGGGGAACGCCGAAAACTCTGGAAATAGCAGAGTTAAAAGCGTGGAAAGACCTTGAACTTTCGCCGGAGGGCAAAGCATTTTCCGGCAGTGTCACTTATACAACGGTATTTGATGCCGGTGAAGTAAAGCAAGGCGACCGTTATGAACTTGATTTGGGTCGTGTCGACATGATTGCGGCGGTAACGCTCAACGGCAAACCGCTTCAGACATTGTGGGCATCGCCGTATAAATTGGATGTCACCGAAGCAATTCAAAACGGCAAGAACACGTTAAAAGTTGACGTAACGAGTACATGGTTCAACCGCCTAGTCTACGATGCCAATCAACCCGAAGAAAAACGCAAAACATGGACAATTCGAGGACCAAACAAGAACGCACCGCTAAGAGAAAGCGGACTACTAGGACCGGTTCATTTGATAAAGCTTACGCAAGGTCTGGATAACCCGATACCCAAGAAAACAACAAGACATTCCATTACTCCCTAATACTGCTGTAATTTAAACTATTTCATTTTTTGTGTAGCATGATTTTTGTATAGCATGATTTTATTGATTTACAGCCCTGAAAGGGCAAAAGCATTAACACAGGGCATCGCCCCTTGTTATACCACACATCTTTTAAGATGTTTTTCTTCTTGAGAATACGAAACAAACAAAATATACGAAACATAACGAAATAAATTACATAACGAAATAAATTTTTAACGCTAAACACGCTAAAAAACGAAATTCGCTAAAGTGATTTTAAAATTGTTTAATTTTAGTGTTTATTAAATTTTCGCGCATTTTGTATTTTCGTGTATTTCGCGTTAAAAAAATTTTCGAAATTACTTTTCGTTTATTCCGTATTTTTCGTATGGTTTGTATTCTCAAAAAAACTTGTATGGTATAACGAGGACAACACCCTGTGAAAAATCGTCACAATAACCCTCGCCCTGAAAGAGCAAAAGCCAATCGATTACATAAATCATAGACGATGCGATTGTGAAAGGGAATTTTGAAGTATAAAGAGTATATTGCCAAGAAACGCAATTGAAAAAACGTTTATAAAATATTGATAATAAGAATTGCCTGCCGTAGTTGAAATAATACCGGAATAGTGACACCCTACCAATAATACAATTGCTATATTATAATTCTCTGAAATCGAAACGTCGTTTTTAGTTTTTTTGTTCGAGAGCGTCCGCGTGAAACGGCGGCTTATCGTACAAAAAATAAAAACAGTGTAAAACAATTTTCCAAATTTTTGATAATCACACTTACCCAATGCGGTATTCAAGTGATTATCACAAACAATTAACCCTCAAAAAAACAATGCAAAAAAACGTTAAAAAAACTGTACCAGAAAACGTTAAATGGTTAGAAGTCGATTTACCTTATTACCTGATTGAAGGAACGAATTTTTCTGAATATGTTCCTTCGAATCTTAGGTTTAAAAGTAGATTGGTCTTTAAAGTTGATGTCAAAACCGGAACAATCCAAAACTGGAAAAGTGATGGCAAATGCGATTTTTGTTTCAGAGTTGCGAAGAAGGGCGTTTATAAATTGTACGACGAAAATTACAATTTATTGTACGTAATTCATGGGCGTTCACCCTATCGATTGATTCCGGAAGGCGGCGGTTTTGGATACTATATCACGTTAGATGTGAGAGAGGACGGCTTGATTGTAAATTGGTTCCACGAACCGTCTATTATTGATTTTTTGGAAGCACCGGATGAAGAGCGTCCAGATGAAGGTGAAGACGATGACGATGATATGATGATGTTTAGATGAGTCGATTAGTCCGGTTCATTATTAGACTTGTTCTAAAACTTGAAAAAGAGAGTAATCGGTTTTAATTTTGTCAACAGATTTAACAGATTTTAATAAAAAACTGTAATATACTTTCGGCGGTCATAAATATATGTTTGTACCCCGCAGAGGCGGGAAGGCTTGAGGCATTAGTCGGGGAGGCATTAGGTTCGCTGCCTAATGCCTTACTGCCTAACGTCATTTTTATGACCGCCGGAAGTGTATACTTGTTACTCTTCAGAATTCCCTTTCTCAATTGTATCGTCATGATTTGTGTTACCGAATCGAGTCCCACCAATTCGCACCGTGCAACCAACTTCCCCACGCCATTAGTAGCAACGAAGACGCAATGCATTGCGTCTCTACTTCGCGCCCTTATTACCTTATTAAACCGCGCAACAAAATAAGGAAAAATAAGGGCGAGCGTTTATGGATTACATGGCTACTAAGGGCGCGGATATTATGGCACGGCGCGAATTGGTTAAGACTCAATGTTGATTACACAAATTTCACGATGACTTTTTGAAAATGGAATTTTAAAGTGTAAAAAATATATTACAAAAATTAACCCCCAAAAAAACGATGCAAGAAAACGTTAAATGGTTAGAAATCGATCTTCCTTATTACTTGATAGAAGAGGAAGACTTCAATGAACTCATTCCTTCTAACCTTAAGTTTAGGAGTCGTATTGTCCTTAAAATTGATGTCAAAACCGGAAAAATCCAGAACTGGAAAAGTATTACGAGTGTTGATATTTTCCTCAAAGTTACGGATAACGGCATTTACAAGTTGTACGATGAAAATCTCAATTTATTGTATGCAATTCATGGATACGTACCCAATGAATTGATTCCGGAGCGTGATGGTTTTGGTGACTATATTACGTTAAACGTGAATGAGGACGGCTTGATTACAAATTGGTATGAAAATCCGTCTATTGAAGATTTTTTGGAAGAAGATGATGAGGACAACGACGAAGAAGAAGATGAAGAAGATGATGAAGATGATGAAGATGATGATAATTAGATGAGTCGGTTAATACGGCTCATTATTAGACTTGTTCTAAAACTTGAAAAAGAGAGTAATCGGTTTTTAATTTTGCCAACAGATTTAGCAGGTTTCTATAAAAAGCGAATCTGTAAAATCTGTTGACATCAACAACAGTAATGGAACAAGTCTAATTATTGCCAAATTTGAAACTGTTCTTAAAAACAAAATTGCGACATGACAAATAAAACGCTTTGCGAACTTATTGAACTATTTCAAACGAATCTTTCGCAATATAAAAGTTCCGAATACGACGAATCGAATACGCGGACGGATTTTATTGACAAGTTTTTTGAGTTATTGGATTGGGATGTTCGGAATACGAGCGGGTTTTCCGAACAATATCGCGATGTTGTGCGTGAGGATCGTGTTGAAATTGATAATCGTCCGAAGGCTCCTGATTATTCGTTTCGTATTGGCGGTTATCGTAAATTTTTTGTTGAGGCAAAAAAACCGTCTGTCAATATTCACGACGAAATCGCGCCCGCGTTTCAACTTCGGAGTTACGGTTACAGTGCCAAATTGGCTCTTTCTATTTTGACGGATTTTGAAGAGTTCGCTGTTTACGATACGCGAATAAAACCGCACAAAAACGACAAAGCATCAACCGCACGAGTTTTTTATTGCAAGTTTAGTGATTATCTTGGCAAGAGTTTTGTTGACGGTTACGAGACGAATTTCGATTTTATTTGTAGCATTTTTTCCAAAGAATCGATTCTGAAAGGGAGTTTTGATCGTTATGTTGAATCGGCTTTGAGTAAACGCGGAACGAGTGAAGTTGATCAAGATTTGCTTGAGTTGATCGAGCAATGGCGGCTTACGCTTGCTAAGAATATTGCAAGGTTGAATCCTGAACTTGGGATGTTTCATCTTAATGTTGCGGTTCAACGGATTATTGATCGGATTCTTTTTCTTCGTATTGCGGAAGACCGTCGGATTGAGCGTTACGAGAATTTGTTCCGTGCGGCGAAGGGGAAAAATGTTTACAAGAACTTGCAAAAACTGTGCGAAAACGCCGACGACAAATACAACGCCGGTCTGTTCAAACAAGAGGCGTGGCTCGACGCGCTCAATGTGCCGGACAAGATTTTGACGGATATTGTGACGGGATTGTATTCACCTGAAAGTCCGTACGCGTTTTCTGTTTTGCCGATAGAAATTCTTGGTAGTATTTACGAACGTTTTTTGGGCAAAATGATTCGCCTCACGCCGTCACACAACGCCACAGTTGAGGAGAAGCCCGAAGTTCGCAAGGCGGGCGGTGTCTATTACACGCCGCAATATATTGTTGACTACATCATCAAAGAGACCGTCGGCAGAAAAATAACAGGCGAAGAAAATCGTAAACGTGATCAAATGTTGACGATTCTTGATCCGGCTTGCGGCAGCGGTAGTTTTCTTGTTGGGGCGTACACTTTTTTGCTCGATTATTATTTGGCGAATTATTGCAACGAAAATAATCTCAAGAAATCTCTCAAGCAAGGCAT
>JAISQS010000490.1 GCA_031274045.1 Planctomycetaceae bacterium
TTGAGTGTGATTATGTTTTGGTTCATTATTGTAATTTGTTAGGTTGTGAGCTGCGGTCTACCCGCAGCAAGTCAGTTAAATTTATCAGCCAAAAGGAAAAATAATCCCATCAGCCAACAAAGAAAATTGTATCACAAATTTCCAAAATATGATTCAACACAAACAACAAAAGATAGACAACCATACAGACAACCATACAGACAACGGGAACGGAAAACGCGTCAATATTGTAGGGGCGAGGCTTGCCCTCGTCCCAAAGGATCGTGAAACGCATCGCCAAAACGTAAGGTGGGTAACCGACCGCTGGGCGGTTACGTTTTCGGCGAGCGAAGCAAGCCGAAAACAGCGGGGGCGTAAAACGTGTTGATATTTGTAAGTGTCCCCTGTGTTTTGCGTTGGTTCGTTGACGTTTGGTGTTTTTACGATAGTCGCGCAGCGACGGCATCATGCATAACCAGTGATGTAGCGAAGCGGAATCACCGGAACGCGACTTGTGTGGTATAACGAGGCGTCCCGCCCGCGTTCCAGTCCGTCGCCGCCACAAAATTTCCCAAAATACTAATCACACCATACACCCGTTACGATCAAAAAAAACGGAAAAATCAAAAAAATCGTTACAGATTGTCTATTTTGAGGGTCGATAAATATTGCAGGGCGGATTTTCGGGATTTATTGCAATGATAATTTTGAGTTGATTGTACTTGATATTTCGTTCTCGTTTATTGGTGTTGTGTGTAGTTGGAGTGGGTATGATTTTGTTTTTAGTTTTGGAGTTGGCTTGTTGTTGAGTTGCGATGTGAGTTTGAAACCGTCTTTTAGTGTAATCAAGTTGAAAAAATAAATTGAGATGAGAACTATATTTTTTGTACGAAAAAGTGTAATTATTTTGTTAATGTTCTGCCTGATTTCGGGTGGTGTTTTATTTGCGCAGACGCAATATCGCCGTCCTAGTGATAGTGATATTGAGTGGTTGTTAGGCGGAAATAGCCGGTCAAAATTGCCCAACCGTAACTCAATCAATACCGACAACCAAACAAACCTACAGACCGACTCCAACGAATACCAAAATTCAATCACACAAGCCGGATTTCACAATAACACAGACAATTACGCAGGAAATCATTCCAATTATGGTCAAAGAAAAAATTTACCTGATCCTTGTCAGCCGGTATCTTGCTCGAAAAACGGCAGCAAGTTGAAGAGTCCGAGTTGTTGTTGTGAGTATTGTGATAATCGTTCAAAAAATATTGCACACAGCAATTCAGATACCGATTGTTCAGCCGATCAATATGTCTCAATTCCCGTCAACCCGCCCGCGTCGCGTGATCGTTCGGTGCCGCCTTGCGACAAGGTGAAAAGTAGTCCGTCGAAATTCAAACCGATCAATCCTAAATCCGCACCACAGCGAATTTCTTACAACGACGGCAACACTGCCGCCGATGAAGTTGACACGGAAACGGATGTTGTTACTTGGACGAAAACGGAGCCGGTTACGGCAGTTGAGACGTTTTCTGAAAAATTTGCGCGAAGTCAAAACGACGAAAACAAAACCGATAAATCAACAATATCATTCGCCGCGCGCGAACCAACCCCAATCGAATCCGACACCATTCACGAACAATCAAACGCACCCGAAACCGCACCGGAAAATTTGATCATGCCCAAAACTGCTGCGATTGCGCTGCCGACCCGACATGCCGCTCCGCATAAAATTGACCCGCCGCAAAAAAACATCACACCAAAAAAATATCAACACCAAAACGAACACAATAATACTTGCAACAGTTCCAATAATTATTGTAACGATAATTCATGTTCATCTTGTTCGGGCAAGAAATCGGTTGATAAATTTCATCATGGTAAATCTTATGATGATTGTTTTATCGATGATTATCAAGTTTCCGGTTGTGATTCCGGTGAGGTTATTGCGGAGACGTGTGTTGGTTTTTTGTTTCGTCAAATTGCGCGGTTGCGGGATGCGCGGGTTCGGCATAATGACTTTTGCGGCTGTTGGTTGTGTGCGAATCTTGACAATCCTGATATGGTTGGAAACGGTGTTTGGGGTGCGTGGCGTGTAGCAGGTTTTAGCGGTAGATTTAGGAACGGTTCGCAATCGCAATGGGCAGACTTGCAAGCGTCGCCGAATTTGTTGTTAAGCCGACCGGATGTTGCGAATCATTTCAACGCCGAGACACGCAACCGAATCTGGATCGACTACCGCCAATTCAATAACGCCGTCGGCAACGGAAGATTTTTGGCATGGCAAAATGAATTTATCGAAGAGAGCCGGACGTTGAATCTGTTTACGTTTGGTTTGGAGAAGCGAATCGGTAAATTGAGTTCGTTGGAAATTCGCGTGCCGTTAATTTATCAATATGATTCCGGGTTTGATGCCGGATCGTTGTCGTTTGCGAATCGGCGGAACTTGACACGCGGAAGCGAAGTTGAGATCGGCAATATATTACTCACAAGCAAGTATATTTTTGCCCGCACGAAAAAATATACGTTGGCGGCAGGTATCGGGACATCGTTGCCGACTGCTGATGACTGGAAAATTACCGGCTACGACGCGGCAATAAAAAACAAATCATACAACATCATCTCATTCGTCGGCGCACAATATCATCCGAACGACAGTACGTTTGGTCATCTTCTCGTACAAGCGGATATTCCGGTAAACGGCAATGAATTACAGCTCAATGATCAAAAAATAAATATCGACGAGTCTCAAATAATTCGTGTTGGCTTGCAATTGGGGCGATGGTTTTACCGCAATGAGCGAGGGTTATATTCGTGTAGGATTGGCGGATTTGTAGAGTTGGATTATGCGATAGCGGTCAACTCCGCAGATAACGGATCGCTTGCAGATAACATAAATAACATAAACTACTCAAACATTTTCATAAGCTCAACAAAAAACAAACCGGATGAATTAAATTTAGCATTCGGTTTACCGGTAATGTTCGGATTGCTCTCAATCAACAACGCCTTGATTATACCAATATCAAATGACCACCAATTCTCAATAGCATACAACTTTTCACTAAGCCGAAGATTTTAAAATGATCGCATGTGCGGCTTCGTCAATGTTCGCGGGTTCTCGTTCGCAGGTTTATGTATTGGACGAGGGGGGATTGTAAGTATTTTGTTGTGTGGGGTTCGTTTCGATTTTTAACTGTTCGTGTTTTTGATTTCGTTTAATCGGGTTATTTGCAATTGTGTTTTTTGCCTAAGAAATCAAGGGTGCGTCGTGTATAACTTACTGCAATGTACGATATCGGAATAATTGGGGCGGGTCCGGCTGGGGCGACATTGGCTCGGCTTGCCGGTAAAAATCATCGTGTGCTTCTTCTCAACAGTTGTCGTCCGAAGTGTTGCGGCGGTATATTGGCGCATGAGGCGCAGAAGAAGCTTGCGAATCTTGATCTTTCGCTTCCGCGATCTGTTCTTGTTGATCCGCAGCCGTTTGCGGTTACGATTTTTGATCGGCAATCTGATTTAACGCGGTATTACCCGCGTCAATATGTGAATATTGATCGGTTAAAATTCGATCAATGGTTGATTTCACTTATACCTGATTCGGTTGATATGCGGTTAAATTCTATCTATCGCGGAGCTGAATTTTCGGGTGATATTGTTGATTTGGATTCTGCTGATGATTCTGGTTTTGTTACGATACATTTTACGGAGGGCGATCAGAAGCGTTCGGCAAAAGTTCGGCGGCTTGTGGGTGCGGATGGTGCGGCATCGCTTGTCAGACATCATTTTTTTCAACATCATAAACTTTTGAAGAAATATATTGCGATTCAGGATTGGTTTGACAAAGATAATATAAATTTCGATTCCAAAGAAGACTCGAAAGACGACTTGAAAGATGACTTGAAAGATGACTCACACAACATCAATTTTTGCAATGATTATGTCGGCATTTTTGACAATAACATAACGGATTTTTATTGCTGGACGATTCCGAAAAATGATTGTGTTATTGTTGGCGGTGCGTTTCCGCTTTTGCCGGATGCGCGTGTTCGGTTTGATAAGTTTAAACTTGGGATAAACGAGCTAGGGTTAAAAACCAATCAGGCAAAAAAACGTGAATCGGCATTGATTGTGCGACCTATGTCAACTTCTGCAATCTGTTTGGGACGCGGACAAATTTTACTTATCGGAGAGGCGGCGGGACTAATCAGCCCGACTTCCGCCGAAGGAATAAGCTACGCTCTAGCAAGCGCACAAGCACTAAACCAAGCACTAAACTCCAAAAAAAACATACTAAACGAATACAAAAAAAACGCAAAAAAACTCATTTGGAACATCAAACTAAAATACATCAAAAGCCCCGCAATGTTCAACCCATTCCTAAGAAAATTAGTAATGAAATCAGGTCTCACAACAATAAAAAAATCATAAGAGAGTCAACCACTCACCGAATGTTCGTAAAAGAAACTCGCTCCGGTTTTGAGAATACGAACCAAACGAAAGATACGAAATAAACGAAATAATTCGTTCGTTAGCGACGGGGGCTTGC
>JAISQS010000049.1 GCA_031274045.1 Planctomycetaceae bacterium
TATTATTGCCCCGTTGGGGCGAAGGTTATTTACAATCCATTATCGTAGGGCGTTGCCCTACGCTATGATATTTTGCCCTTTCAGGGCGTTGATACATTGTATTTATACAGTGCTTGATAAAAGGCACGATGTAAAAGCCACACAAAAAACGAAATAATCAGAAAATTTCAACCTTATTACCTTATTAGGTTACACAGTTAAAATAAGGTAATAAGGTTATGTTTGTGGGTGATTCACGGGCTACTAAGGTTGTTTTTGTAAGAAAATCAGGTTGCAAATAAGGTTTGTTTTTTCTACAGCGTTGAGGTATTTCACTGATATATTACGAGTTATGTTTGTACTGATTATATTACTAAAAACCAATAATAACCAACAAAACAAAGACATGATAAATATAGGTGTAATTCCGGTGGCAGGTCGAGGATTAAGCCTCCTACCGGCAACAAAAAGTCAACCAAAAGAAATGTTGCCAATCGGTAACAAACCGATTGTACAATACGTAGTGGACGAATTGATTCGATGCGACGTAAACCAACTACTCTTCATAACAGGTCCAGATAAATCATCAATCGAAAACCACTTCGACCCAAACAAAGAACTCATACGCTTTCTGCGTTATCAAGGTCTCGAAGAAACGCTTGCAGAGTTGGCATTCGAACGCGAAAATGCCGCGTACTTCTACACACGGCAAAAAAACCAAAACGGTTTAGGTCAAGCCGTTCTTTGTGCCGAACCTTATGTCAACGGTCATCGATTCGTTGTCGCATTGGGAGACACAATTCTTGGTCGACACACATCATCAAACGTTGTCAAACGAATGATAGATATTTTTGAAAAAGAAGGCGGCGACATCAAAGGTATAATCGCCTTTGACGAAGTACCGCAAAAAGAAGTAACACGATTCGGCATGGCTGTAATGGGTGAAAGTTTTGGGGATTGTTTTGAGTTGGCTGATTTGGTGGAGAAACCGAGCGAAGCAAAATCACCGAGCAGATTAGCTGTCGCCGCAAGATACGTACTCACACCGGATATTTTTGACTACATCCGAAAAACACCGCCAGACCAAAACGGCGACATCCAACTAACAGACGCAATCCACCTAATGATTCAAAACAAACAAAAATTCATCGGATTAAGATTGCCGCCGGACGAAAAAAGATACGACATCGGTGACTTCGACTCCTACTACAAAGCATTCATCGACTTCGCAATCCACGACCCAATTCGCGGAAACACAATAAGAGATTTTCTAAAAAAAGAATTGTCCTGACAAAAACAAAAAAAACACGAAGGACACTTATAAGAATATATAGTACGATGTTCCCCAATAGTTATACTTCCGGCGGTCATAAAAATGACGTTTGGCAGGTGAGGCGTTAAGCGGGAAGAAGACAGGAAGGCATTAGGCAACGAGTCTAACACCCTCGTTATACCACACAAGTTTTTTTGAGAATACAAAACATACGAAAAATACAAAATAAACGAAAAGAGTTGATGGTAAAATTTAGTTTGTTTCGCCTATTTTGTTTATTCCGTATTCTCTAAAAAAATAAGATATCGAAAGATGTGTGGTATAGCAAGGTGTCCCGCCCGCGTTCCAGTCCGCGCCGCTGCGCGGCGAACTTGTGCGGTATAACGAGGGCGTTGACCTACGCTATGATATTTTTTTTGCCCTTTCAGGGCGTTGATGCAACGTATTGATACGGCGTATTGATAAAGGGCAAAGTATAGACGCAATACCTTACGCCTCTACAAATCATGGTGATTGAAATTGAAATGGGAATTTTCAAGTGTAAGAAGTATATACCAGCGAAATATACGCTCTATCAACTTTATTTATAACCTTACTTTTTCCTAAAAATGACTAAAAGCAATCCACTCAAAATTTGAAATAATCCGAAATAATCAGATGAATCAACTTAACCAATTGCAATCAAACTTAAGACAATCTTGACAAAAAAGATTTTTATCTCACAATACCACGCTCAATTTCTGCGGCTGGTTTTGTTGTCTTCTTGGGTGTTACAAATGTTATGCTTGCGGCGGTCGTATACACGATGAAATCCGTAGAGTGGTTGTGTATATTGTTGTTTGCGGTTATTTAGTGAAGGAAATTTTTTATTAGAAAAAGTTATGTCTCTTATTGTTCAGAAATTTGGCGGTACTAGTGTTGCGGATCCGCAGAAGATACTTGGTGCGGCGCGTAAGGCAATTCGTGCGGCGCAGAGCGGTAATCAAGTTGTGGTGGTTGTTAGTGCAATGGGCAAAACGACGGATCATTTGATTGCGCTTGCCAACGAGATAACTGATCGTCCAAACTCGCGTGAGATGGATACACTAATGTCGTCGGGCGAGCAAATTACGATTGCGTTGATGGCGATAGCACTTGAATCGCTTGGGTATCGTGCTGTCAGTATGACCGGCGCGCAAATCGGTATTAAAACCGATAACACCCACACAAAAGCTCGCATAAAATCTATTTCAACAGATAGCATGAGACGCGCGCTCGACGCGGGGAGGATTGTTATCGCCGCAGGATTTCAAGGCATCAACGACGACGGCGACATAACAACGCTTGGACGCGGCGGCAGTGATACTTCTGCGGTCGCTCTTGCGGCTGCACTTGGGGCAGACGAATGTGAAATTTATACGGATGTTGACGGTGTCTACACAACCGACCCGCGAATTTTGCCCGAAGCCAGAAAAGTATCACAAATCAGCTACGACGAAATGCTCGAACTCGCAAGTCTAGGCGCAGGTGTTATGCACAGCCGCTCAATCGAATTCGCAAAAAAATTCGGCGTAACCGTTCATGTTCGCAGCAGCTTCTCCGACACAGACGGAACATTGATCGTCGCTACTCCTGAAAGCGATATGCCTGTTGCGGGATGTGCTGTTGCCCGTAATGAAGCACGGCTGACGTTGGTGGGAGTGCCGGACAAACCGGGTAACGCAATGTGGCTCTTTTCAAGAATCGCCGAAGCCAAAATCGCAACTGATATGATCGTACAAAACATCGGTCTCGAAGGACGCACCGACATATCTTTCACCGTACCAGCAACCGACCTAAACGCAACTCTTGACGTACTAAATCTAGTAACAACAGAAATCGGCGCAGAACGAGTCGACTACCAAGAAAAAGCCGCAAAAGTCTCCGCCGTCGGACTAGGAATGGAATCACAAAGCGGTGTCGCCGAAAAAATGTTCAGAGCAATCTCAACAAAAGGAATCAATATAAGCATGATAACAACAAGCGAAATAAAAATATCAGCTTTGGTCGATCTTGACGACGCAGCCGAAACATTAAGAGCAATTCACTCAACATTCAATTTGCAAAAAGCACCCGAAAAATTAAATAAACCCGAAATCAAAACCACACAATCAATAAATAAAGCAGAACTAAATATCGCGAGATTGTCGGGAATGGAAGACATAATTATTGAGTCAATAAACCTCGATAGAACACAAGCAAGAATAACATTGCCGGAAGTGCCGGACAAACCCGGCATCGCCGCAGATATGTTTGAACGAATCGCCAGTGCGGGAATAGTTGTCGATATGATTGTGCAAAGTTGCGGGCGAGAAGGTAAAGCAATGATCAGCTTCACCATTCCAAGAATAGTTCTCGACAAAGCAACAATCGTCTCAAACGAACTCGCAAACGAATGGAACGCAGCACCAGCACAATTTAATCCAAAAGTAGCTATATTGACGGTTCGCGGAACCGGCTTGAGGTCGCATACGGGACTTGCATACAGAATGTTTAAAACCCTAGCCGACGGAAACATCAACGTAAACGTCATAAGCACCAGCGAAAGAAGCATCTCAATCACAATCGACGACGCACTAGGCGAAAACGGATTACAACTACTAAAAAAAGAATTCGTCACCGAAATGATGTGACACACTTTTTATACTTGAGGTTGTTTTGTTAAGAAAATTAGGTGGAGATGAGGTTCGGGCGGTTTGGTTCGCGACACAAGTCGCATTAGCGACGGGGGCTTGTCCACGATGAAATGGGGCGTGAAACGTGTTGATTGACGTATTCGTTCCGTTGGTACGGTGAGTACACCGCACCAACGGCTACATTGGACTACCCCGTTGGGGTAGGGCGTTAGAAATAATGAAAATAAAAAAATACCCTGAAAGGGTAACCCAATGTAGCCGTTGGTGAGCGGTACTCCGCTTACCAACGGAAAGAATACGTGTTGGAGAACATTTGCCAAACCGTTTTGGCGTTCAGTTCAAACTTGTTTGGTTCTATTACACACAGAGGCGGGCGGGACGCCCGCGTTCCAGTCCGTCGCCGCTGCGCGGCAAATTCTTGTTGATCGCAATTAGCGCAACAAATAATCTTGGCGTTTTCTTTTGCGTTTTCTGTTTTGTTATTTATCTGTTGTGTATTGGGAGAGGAAGTTATTGATTCCTGTTGCGGCTTCGCGACCGCTGTTTATTGCGCGGACAATCAGACTCGCACCGCTTGACATGTCACCCGCCGCAAAAATTCCCGGAATATTTGTCATTTTTGAGATGTTGTCAACTTTGACATTGCCCCGCGCGTCCAACTCCACGCCGAGCGACTTCAACAACGTATCATGCTTCGGATGAACAAAACCCAACGCCAACAAAACAAGATCACACCGCACCCGCGACACCGTCCCCGCCACCTCAACCGGCTTCCCACCCTTCCAATCAACCTCCACCACCTCAACCCCAACAAGCCGCCCCTTTTCGCTTAAGAATTTTTTGGTGGCAGTGCTCCAACGTCTTTCGCCGCCTTCTTTGTGCGATGTTCCGGTGCGCAGAATTTGTTGCCATTTTGGCCATGGTGTTGCGGGATTTGAGCCTTCGGGCGGTTTCGGCATGATTTCAAGTTGCGTAACGGCAGCCGCCCCTTGCCGCAACGCCACCCCAAGACAATCCGCACCGGTATCACCGCCACCCAAAATCACAACTTTTTTTCCTTGTGCGTTGATTGGCGGAGGGGTTGGGATTTCGTCGGGGCGGGTTGATTTGACGGAGATATTGGACGCAATAAGATAATCCATCGCAAAATAAATTTGCCCAAGCTCCCGACCAGACACATCTATGTCACGCGGTTCCATTGCCCCGCCCGCAAGAAGCACCGCGTCATACTTTCGCCGCAGGAATTGCGGGGAGATGTCGTCACCTACGGCGACATTGAGTTCAAATTTTACGCCTTCGCTTACGAGTTGGCTGATTCGCCGGTCGAGTACGGTTTTTTCGAGTTTGAAGTCTGGGATTCCGTATCGCATTATTCCGCCGGGCG
Source organism: Planctomycetaceae bacterium (assembly GCA_031274045.1). Taxonomy (GTDB): domain Bacteria; phylum Planctomycetota; class Planctomycetia; order Pirellulales; family Thermoguttaceae; genus WRKP01. The sequence continues at coordinate 5,291 of JAISQS010000049.1, forward strand.
CGTCGGATTTTTCGTAGACGGTAACGTTGTGACCCAATCTTGTGAGTTGTTGTGCTGCTGCTAATCCGGCGGGACCGCTGCCGATTACAGCGACTCTTTTGCCGGTTAAATTCTCCGCCGCTCGCGGTTTAACCCAACCCTCAACCCAACCGCGCTCCACTATCTCCAACTCAAGTTGACGTATAGAAACCGGCTCGCCGACTATATTGTGAACACACGAACACTCACACAACGCAGGACAAATCCGACCCGTCACCTCAGGGAAATTATCATACGCATGCAACAAATCACAAGCCTCACGCAACCGCCCCTCTGCTACAAGCGTGTTCGTCTCTGGTATCGGATTACCCAACGGACAACCGGAATTGTGACAAAAAGGTATACCGCAAGTCATACAACGTCCCGCCTGCTCCTCTATCTCAACAGACGTAAACGGAATCCGAAACTCGTTGTAATGTTTGACACGCTCAGCAACCGGCTGATACGCCGTCTCCAATCGAGGTGTCTCAAATACTCTTGAATAAAGCGTCTTTTTCATATCATTAAAAGTCGTCAAATTTGGACTATCTCAAACTCCACACAAAAGACAAATCAACAGATTAACAAATTTGCTCCCCAAATTTATTCTCCGCATCATTTGCCCTCTCCCTACTGGCGGAATTGTACATTAAATATCACTACAGACAACTCCACTACTAAATTGTTCGTGCAAATAATTCACGTAATATGTCAGTGAAAATTGGTAATGCGATAGTATAACAAACCTTATTTTTACCTGATTTTGAGTGAGTAACCTAATAAAGTAATAAGGTAGATATTTTTTATTGTCAATGGCTACTAAGGTTGTTTTGTTAGGAAAAATCAGGTTATAAATAAGGTTTGATTAGAGCGGATATTTCGCTGATATTTCAATAAAAAACTAATCTGTAAAATCTGCTGACAATATTCTTCCCTTACATTCCTGTGAAAAAAATCCAAAAAGTCAGCCGTCAAATATCACGACGACAGACACAAACCCATCAAATATCACCGAAACGTATGCCTGTTACTTTTTGGTTTTCTTTTTTTGAGTCGGTATTTCGTGTCTGTTTTTATTTATTGGTAAATTATTATTCTTCGTGCAACTTTTGTAATGTTGTTATTTTGCAATGGGTTACTTTTTTATGCTGTGGTGTATTGGTCAAAAAAAATTTATTGTTAGAATATTGGCGGGTGTTGTTGGCATAAAAAATGCGATAATGCTATCAGTTAATTGCAGAGAGCGAATGGCGAGGCAGCAGTGGTGACAAGCGGATTGGAATTTTGCCAAATTAACCTTGTGGTTAAGAGAAGGGGGTATATTTTCCGTCCTTTTTTGTCGTCTATGTTTTCTCTGTTCTCTGTAGTTAATTTTTTTCGTTTGGTCAACTTCTGCACTATATATAGTAGGCGGACAAATCGGAGTATGGGTTGTCGTGTTGGCGGTCTGTATTTTTTGTTTGCGGTGTATTGTGGGGGTTGTTTGGTAGAATATAACCAAAAAAATATAAACAAATTTAAGTTAGGAGAAGATAAAAATGAGTGCGTATGATAGAGACAGGTTAAAATTTGGCTTTCGCGGTTGGCGGCAACCTAATAATGCCGCGACAACAACTCGGTCAAAACCTATTTCACTGTCAACAACATATCGGGAACAAACAGACGAGACAATACAATCAAATTGCGTCAAAGTCGCAGACAAATTCACGTTTTATGACGACGTGATGTTGTTTTGCAACGTAATGACGAGTTTTATGGTTGTTGAAATCTTGGTGGTTGCTGCGTTTCTTGGTGTTTTGATGGCGTTTTGGTTTCCGTCGGTTTACGATGGGGGCGTGGTGTTGTTATTTTTTGCACTGCTCATTTGTATTGAGTGGCTTCTGCAAAAACGGTACGGTAAGAACTAACCGATACTCTCGCGAATATTCCAAGTTTTGCCCTTGAATATTTCAACGCAAAACGAAAGAGCATTCGAGATCACTCACGCAGAATGCAAAAGGAACAAATTTTTCTTGGCGGTCTGTTGTGTGTATTTGGTTGTTGGAAATTGCTTGTCTCAAAAGGCGGCACGCCGGGCTTTCGCAAGAAAGCTCGGCAGTCGCTCGCCTATCTGTACACAAAAAACATAACAAAAATAATGGTGCAAATAAAATGGTGTAAAGTGTTGTAATATACTTTCGGCGGTCATAAATGTATGTTTGTAATATATCAGCGAAATATTCGTCTTTAACTCAACCTTATTTTTACCTGATTTTTCCTCAACAAAACAACCTTAGTAGCTGTTGACAATAAAAAATTTCAACCTTATTACCTTATTAGGTACACCGTTTAAATAAGGTAATAAGGTTATGTTTGTGGGTGATTCACGGGCTACTAAGGTTGTTTTTGTAAGAAAATCAGGTTGTAAATAAGGTTTGTTTTTTCTACTGCGTTGAAGTATTTCATGATGGCTCTTTTATCGTTTCTTGTTGATGCGTTAAAACAAAATATAAAAGCGTGTTACGATAAATTGTAGCCCTGCATGGTATAAAAAACCAATCAACATTACTCAAACCAATTCGCAACTGGATAACAGTTTCCTGCTCCCTTAATAACTAACGAAGCCACCCCGCACGCGCCCTTATCCCCTTATTTGTTACGGATAAAGTTCACGATCAATCCACGATCAAACAATAAGGGATAAGGGCGCGCACGGGGGGACTTCGTTGGTTATTAAGGGAGGAGAAATTGGTTACCAGTTACGGTTCAGTTTTCCAAAAACTCTTTATTATTTTATGTTAGTGTACCAACAAAAAAATATAAAAGAGCCTTAATCTTTATAGTTTCTTATCGAAACTTTGACAGTTTCGTAGGCTAATGGTTCTTTGTGTAGTATTGGATTTTCGTCGTCGCCTTGATACTCCCAAGCCGAGACGTACATATAATTTTCGTCGTCGCGTTTTGTTTCGCCGTCTTCTGTTTGCATTTCTTCGCGAAAATGTCCCCCGCAAGATTCCCTGCGGTCAAGCGCATCGAGTACGATTAGCTTTCCTATTTCAATAAAGTCTGCCAGCCGTATTGCTTTTTCCAACTCTTGATTGAAATCTGTGTTGCTGCCCGGTACTAAAACATCCGACCAGAATTCTTTGCGAACTTCCGCAATCAACTCTATCGCCTTCTTCAATCCCTCCTCATTTCTCGCCATCCCAACATACTCCCACATGATGCGTCCTAATTTTTTGTGGATAACGTCAACAGGTTGTTTTCCTTTTATGTTTAGTATTTTGTTTATTTTTTCTTTAACTTTATTTTCGGTTTCGGCAAATGCTTCGTGGTCGGTGTTTGTTTTTGGTGTTTGAATTTCTTTGGACAAGTAATCGCCGATTGTGTACGGCAGGACAAAGTAGCCGTCTGCGAGTCCTTGCATTAGGGCGGACGCGCCTAGCCGGTTTCCTCCGTGATCGCTGAAATTAGCTTCGCCGATTGCGTACAGACCTGGTATGGTTGTCATTAAATTGTAGTCTACCCAGATGCCTCCCATTGTGTAGTGAATTGCCGGATATATTTGCATTGGTTCTTTGTACGGGTTCACGTCGGTAATTTTTTCGTACATTTGGAAGAGATTTCCGTAGCGTTCGGCAATAACTTTTTGCCCATGTTTTTCAATCGCGGAAGAGAAGTCAAGAAATACCGCAAGTCCGGTTTCGTTTACGCCGAATCCGGCATCACAACGTTCCTTCGCCGCACGAGACGCAACATCACGCGGCACAAGATTACCGAACGCGGGATAACGCCGCTCCAAATAATAATCACGATCCGCTTCGGGAATTTGCGACGGCTTCAACTGCTTCTTACGCAACTTTTCAACATCATCAAGTTTCTTTGGCACCCATATTCTGCCGTCATTTCTCAATGATTCAGACATCAACGTAAGTTTTGACTGTTGTTCGCCGTGAACTGGAATGCAGGTTGGATGAATTTGTGCAAAGCATGGATTGGCGAAAAATGCGCCGCGTTTGTAGCATTGGATTATTGCTGAGCCGTTGCTGTTCATTGCGTTTGTTGATAGGAAAAATACGTTTCCGTATCCGCCTGTTGCGATGACGACTGCGTGTGCGCCGTGACGTTCGATTTCGCCTGTTTCAAGATTGCGTGCGATGATACCTTTTGCTTTGCCGTCAATCGTGACCAAGTCGAGCATTTCGTGCCGGTTGTGGGCTTTAACGTTTCCGGCGGCGATTTGCCGGTTGAGAGCTGCGTACGCGCCGAGTAGTAGTTGTTGTCCTGTTTGACCGCGTGCGTAAAATGTTCGGGAAACTTGCGCGCCGCCGAATGAACGATTTGCCAAAAGACCGCCGTATTCGCGGGCGAATGGGACACCTTGTGCTACGCATTGATCGATTATCAATGGGCTGACTTCTGCGAGTCGGTAGACGTTTGCTTCGCGGGAGCGGTAGTCGCCGCCTTTGATTGTGTCGTAGAATAGGCGGTATGTTGAATCGTTATCGTTTTGGTAATTTTTTGCGGCGTTGATGCCTCCTTGTGCGGCGATGGAGTGGGCGCGTCGCGGGCTATCGGATATGCAAAATACTTTCACGTTGTAGCCCAATTCTCCAAGCGAAGCTGCCGCCGACGCACCGCCCAAACCTGTGCCGACTACTATTATCTCCAGCTTGCGCTTGTTTGCCGGACTCACAACTTTTATATTTGATTTATGACGCGTCCACTTTTCGGACAAAGGACCATCAGGAATATTTGATTGTAATTTTGTGTTAGACATATATTTTAGTTTGTTTATTTTAATTTGTTCAAAATTAAATTTATCGTGTTAAAAAATTATTGTGTTAAATTTCACTGTGCTATACTTTTTACACTTGAAATTTCCTCTTTTATAATTTACAGTGAAAATTTGTACAACCAATATTGAGTCTTAATCGATTCGCAACAGGTAACCAATTTCCCCTCCCTTAATAACAATGAAG
>JAISQS010000635.1 GCA_031274045.1 Planctomycetaceae bacterium
AAAACGCTTCCTGTTCTTGTCAACTTGAAGCTCACTCAACATCGGCAACGTTACACTGTTCAATATGCCGGGCAAAAACATTACGCATTGGAAAACCGTCATCGCACAAAAAAATATTCCAAGCTCACCCGCACCACCCGACTGCATCCGCAACATCACTTGACCCACCCAAACCCCAACACAAAAAATGATATTGCTACAAACTATCGGTAAACTAAATTGCCAAAGAATCGGCAACTCCTTGTACGCATCCCGAAACGAATACCGCAACCCGTGTCTTTTAACGTTGCGCAAAATAAAAACACTGTTGATAAATATATTGGCAACCGTAACCGCCAACAACGCCATTACTACACCATGAAGCCCGCCAAATTTTGCCCCAACAAAATAAATTGGTATCGATAACAAACCGACAATAAAAATCGTATACGCTTGTCCTTTGAAGTCGTGAAAGCCCGACATTATGCCGACTTGCGCCGACATGAAAGTCATTAGGAATAATAACAACGCCCCATACCGCATCTCACGCACAAGCCGCGCCTCACCCAACATCGTCTCGCACAAATACGGAACACAAAAATAAAAAATCAACGCAGCAACCAACGACAAAATAAACGTCAACAAATAATTCAATCCAATAATCCGACCAACCCGCTCTTTGTCATTGTGCAATAACTCCGCAATATATTTTGTACTCGCCAGCCCCATTGCGAATGTTGAAAATGTTAAGAACGGTGCCGCAGTTGATCGTACTAATCCAAAATCACCAAACGTCTCCTTGCCCAACATTCGCGCAACAATAATCATCGCAACAAACGTCAATACCTTGCCGAGTCCATTGCCTAACACCGACCAAAACGCGCCGCTCGCAAGACGCTTCCCTATCGGCGATCCCTGCACACGACTCAACAAAGGTCGCAACATCATTGGACAATATTTGTCCGCTAACACCGATAGACTCAATTTACTCTTTTCATCCTTGTTACGAGTACGCTCACGTCTCTTAATTATCGTTACAATAATTATGTCCCCCCAAACGAGGCGTAATAATACATGCTTTTTAAAAATCACACAATACCAATTTGTGCATTTTCAGAGATTTTTTTGAGATTTTTTTATTTATGTCTAACTGTTGTTATTGTATAGAATTACAATAGAGATTTATTGCGTTTTGCAAAAAAATATTTCTTTTTGGTCTTTATTTTTCGACTAAATGTCGGTCAGATTTTGACTCGATATTTTTAAACTCGGAAGGCGCGGAAATACGGAAAGGGCGGAAATCAGACCTTCCGTCTTTTCCGTTTTTTCGCGCTTTCCACGTTGAAAATTTTCACAGTAAGGTAATGGAAGGTATGGGAAGAATATTTTTTGTGATAATTTTTTGTCAATAGATTTTGCCGATTAGTTTTGGTTATTATTGGGGCGTTGTTCTACAAGTTTGCTGCTGCGTGGTAATCGAAAAATTATCATTTGATTATTTTTGGGCAAGTGGAATTTATTGGGCAATTATTGCAGTCTGGTTTTCGGGCTTTGCAAAATTGTCTTCCGAGTTGAATCAGCGCGTGACTCAAAAAACACCAATCACCCTGCGGAAAAACCGCCATCAACTCCAACTCAACCTTTGCCGGCACAGACCCCACCGCCAAACCAAGACGATGACTTAAACGAAAAACATGAGTGTCAACAACAAACCCCTCATTAATACCAAACCCATTGCCAAGCACAACATTCGCCGTCTTGCGACCCACTCCCGATAACGACGTAAGCTCCGAAATAGAACACGGCACAATACCACCAAAACGAGAAATAATCTCCCTCGCCGCCGAAAGAATACTTTTGGCTTTGTTATGATAGAAGCCAGTGCTTTTGATTTTCGCCTCAAGAGATTCAACAGATAAATTTACATAATCACTTGGCGTTTTATATTTTTGGAAGAGAGTTTTTGTAACTTTGTTCACCTGAACATCAGTGCATTGCGCGGACAAAATTGTTGCAACCAACAGCTCAAACGGCGAATCATATTCCAAAGAACATTCAGCCGCAGGAAACACCTCACGAAGTTTCACAAGCAACCGTTTTGCATAATTCTTTTTCGTTTTATCCATAGCATGTTTTAACAGGAAGTTAATGAAAGGTAATGGAAGAATAATGTTGTCAACAGATTTTAAAGATTTATACAGATTAGTTTTTTTTATTAAAATCTGTGTAATATACTTTTTGCACTTGAAAATTCCCTTTTCAATTGCAATCACCAATGATTTATTGAGGCGCAAGGCAATGATTTGTAGAGACACAAGGCATTGATTTGTAGAGACGCAAGGCATTGCGTCTCTACTTTTCCCTTTATCGATACACCGTATCAATACATTGCATCAACGCCCTGATAAGGGCAAAATATCATAGCGTAGGGCTTGCCCTCGTTATACAACACAGGTTCGCCGCGAAGCGGCGACGGACTGGAACGCGGGCGTCCCGCCCGCCTCTATGTGTAATAGAACCAAACAAGTTTGAACTGAACGCCAAGACGTGTTGGTGATCGTAAGGTGGGCAACCGACCGCTGGGCTTTCTTGGTGAATAGCGTTTTCGGCGAGCGGAGCAAGCCGAAAACGGAGGGGGCGGAAAACGTGTTGATATACCAAATTGCCCAAAACGTAGGGCGTTTTGGTTTTGCCGGTGCGTTTTGGCGATCCAGTTGTCGGCTTGTGCCGACGTTATTCACCAAGAAAGCCCGGCGGTCGGTTACCCACCTTACGTTTGCCAACACGTCTTGGCGTTCCTTCCAAACTCGTTTGGTTTCCTAATGCACAGAGGCGGGCGGGACGCCCGCGTTCCAGTCCGCGCCGCTTCGCGGCGGTTGTCTGCCTGTCGGCGGACGGAGGGCGGGGTAAACCGATGTGTGTTAGCGATCCAGTTGTCGGCGAGCGATAATGATTCACTGGCGACGTAACCGCCCGGCAGTCGGTTACCCACCTTACGTTGCCGATGCTTTTTCCGCCCTCTTTTGGCTTTTGCCCTTTCAGGGCGAGGGTTATTGGGGGCGATTTTTCACAGGGCGTTGCCCTGTGCTATGGGCTTTTGCCCCGTTGGGGCGTAAAAAAATTCGCCGCAACGTAAGACAGTCAATACCGTTTGTTGCATAGTTATCAAGGATAAGTAAAGTTGGGCGTACATCGCGAATTGGTAAAGCGTGAGTTAGTC
>JAISQS010000688.1 GCA_031274045.1 Planctomycetaceae bacterium
AAGGACGGTTCCACGGGAGAAATGTACCTGGTCAGCAATAATTTGGAACTCTCTACGGAAGAACTCAAAACACTTTATAAGAAACGATGGAGTGTGGAGGAATATCACAAATCGCTTAACAAAATGCTTCTTTGGCAAAATCACTGGCAAGAACAGTGACCACACAAAGTAATCATTTATTTGCTTCGTTGACGGCATATATTATACTTTTTACACTTGAAAATTCCCATCACAATCGCAATCAAAATGATATTGTTACCGGCAATGAGTCTTTGCCAATTCGTAACCGGTAACCAACTTCCCCATCCCTTAATAACCAATGAGACCCCCAGCCACGCGCCCTTATCCCCTTATTTGTTAATCATAAAGTTCACAATCAAATTTGAGGTGAATTAAATCCAATATAGCGACGTGCTTTGACTTTTGGCGATTCGAAATTGAAAGTACAGACGCAATGCATTGCGTCTCTACTCAAGCAATAAAGGGATAAGGGCGCGTGGCGGGGAGCTTCATTGTTATTAAGGGAGGGGAAATTGGTTACCAGTTGCGAATCGATTAAGACTCAATATTGGTTGTACAAATTTTCAATGTAAATTTATAAAAGAGGAAATTTCAAGTGTAAAAAGTATAACACAATTTTCATTAACACCAAAAATATTCATCAACACGATACGCGATAGATTCGTCTTTAATTTAAGTTTATGCGTCCTGATGCGGTTGATGTTGGTAAAATAATTTCCATTCCGGGTTTTAGGTCTCTTGCGGTGCGGAGTTTGTCGGCGTTTATGTCGATGATTTCTTTCCATCTTGTTGTGTCTTTGAGTTGTTCTTGTGCGATTTTGAAAACGGAGTCATCTTTTTGTACGATATATTTTATTCCTGTTGATTGTGTTGTTATGTTTGGTGCAGATGCTGTTTTGTTTGATGTGTCGGCAAGTATGATGTTGTTATTTTGTGTTATATTTTTTCTGTTGTATCTATTATTTCTTGCGAGGATATTTTCGTAATTTGTTTTTAGAAAAGCGGCTGTTGGAATTTCTATTTGCGTTCCTTCGGCGGGAATCCACGCTGCTCCGCGGTTACGATTGTGTACCGCAAGTGCCCTGTACAATAAACCCGTACCATAAAATTTATCACAAATTGACATGTACGTATCGCCGGTTTGAACAGTGTACAAAAGAGTATCTTCGGGTGATTTTGTTATCTCGCGATCAAGCTCTTCACGATACAACAACGTTCTATTATTTGTTGTGCCGGTATTTTTCATTTGAATTGTTGCCGGATTTCGCGGTGTCGGTAAATGTTGGTAACCTTGATTACTCTCTGCTATCACCGCTTGCGGCGCACCTTCAATAAACGTCGCAACTTCTTCACGCGAAATCGCAGCCGAAGGATTCGTAACAGCATCCGCATTCGACGGCAACAACGACGCAAGCGGATTCACATTCGCATCATTAACATCAGTCGGCATCGGAAGCAAATCAGTTGCGTTGACCGGATTATTATTCGTTGCGCTATATACCGTCGCGCCGACGTTGGGAGTATTGTTTGTGTTACCGGCAACATTGTTATTTGGTGCTTTATTTTCAAATACGAGCGAAGATTCCAATTTATCCGGTGCTGCGGCTGGTTGATTAGTTGCTGGTACAAATAGCGGTGCTTCTGTTTCAGATGTATTGGTTTCGGTAGGAGTCTTGTGGGTGTGATTTTTTGACGCGGCTATGCTTGCGGATTCGTCCGGGATGCGCGGAGTTGGTTCGTTTGTTGTGGATTCGGTTTGGAATGGTTGGTTTGTTGTTATGATTGGGCTATTTGATGTTGGGATTGTTGGTGCGGATTCTTTTGTGAAAGTTGTTGAAATTGTTTTCATTGTTGTGTCGTCGGTCATTTTTGGCATTGTGAAATCGCTTTTTTCCAGTGTTGGCGGCTCTGAATTTGACGCGGCAAATCGCGATTGTATGTTTTCCGGTGCAATAGCGGGAACGTGTTCATTGATCGCATCTTTATTTTGCGCAACGTAAATTGACTTGTCGATTGCCGCGTCAGTTGACATAGTGTCGATTGATTGATTCGGAGTCAATTTATGATCCGCAGCAGGAACAAGCGGCACCGAATTTGCATTGGTCAAAACATTCGTCTCCTCTTTCTTCAACGTCTCCATCGGCGTGGAAGCGGCAACAATATCAGGCGTTTCTTTTGCTACTTCTTTTGCCGTTTCTTTTTTACCATCTGTATTTTTGGGCTTTGAACTTGTTGTAGTCGGGCTGTTTTCGGCGGTAACTACGAGCGGAACCATTCGATTTTTTGAGGTGGCAGTTTGGACAATGTCATTGGTTTTATTGGAATCATTTTCAAATAGATTGTTGTCGGTTAATTTTGGTTGGTTATCAAAAGTGTTGAGCAAGTTGACATTTTGTTCTGATTTGGCATCCGGCGCAGACTCAAGTTTACTGTTGTCGGCAAGAGTGTCAGTTGGATTGTTGCCGAAAGGTATGTTTGACGCGGCGGCAAGCGGCGAATCGGACGCGGGAAAGTCGGACAAAGGCAAAGAAGTAGATGCAGTCGCAGGCACTGCATTTGTCGGTACTGCATTCGTTGGTACTGTATTCGTCGGCAATTCAGATGCAACAGTTTCGGGAAACACTGCGGCTGATGCGATAGACGGAGATGGCGAATCAGACAAAGCTTCAGGTTGCGCGGCAGGAAACGCAGACGCAACAGGAAACGGCAAACTTGGCAAACCCGAATCGCTCGGAATAGAATCAGAATCTGAAGCAATCGGTGAATTCGATTTAGCAGTATCACTCAAATTCGTATTGGTCAAATTTGTGTTATTAGTATTGGTATCGGCAATAGTTGTGTTATCGCTTGGTTCTTTCGCAACATTGGAGTCAACACCGAAACTGTTGTTCGGATTCGGCAATGGCGAGTTTGTAGAGAAGGAATTATTATCTGCAATTGAGTTAGGAATATTCATCGCGGGAGCGGATTCTCGTTGCGCAAAATCGGCTGGAGGAGTTGTTACATTCGGCAACTTTGCATGTTGATCTGAATGATTCGATGGGGGCGGTAAAGTTGAATTATTTGGGCGGTGGTCGTTTTGAGATTTCGGCTCAAAAATTTTATCCGGTGATTTATTCGCATCAGTTTTGTCACGTGTTTTGCCAACATCTAAATCGTCTTCAACGCCATCTTTTATTGCAACAGAATTAGTAGAATTGGAATTAAATATTGATCTAACACCAATATAACCAGCAACAAAAAGCAACAACACAACCGCAATCATACCAATCTTTACAACCAGTCCTTGCCAAGAAAAACCTTCGTAGATGTCGTTATCTTCACCGTAGAGATCAACGGCGGCAGGAATTTGCGGTTTAGTGTCATGGTTTTTCGTTGCGCTATTTTCTGTTGGATTTTTTTCGGGTTTCGGGTTATTTTTTGTTGTTGTGTTGATTACAATTTTTTCTGATTTATTGTCTGTAGCCGATTCTTTGAGGTCGTCAATTTCATCATCAATTTTAATGACAAAATATGATGGTATTTTTTTGAGTAATGAAATAACGTTGCGCGAAGTTGTTGATAATTTATCGAGAGAAAATTTTGCGGTTTGTTTGCTGACGTGGAGAATTTTTTTGGTAAGTTGTGTGATGATGTTTATTGTGTTTTTGATGAAAGTATTTTTTTCGTTTGGATTTTCCGGTGATGTTTTGTCAATATTTTTTATGTTGACGGGTGGCGTTTTGTCCTTGTTTTCGTAGGTTTTTACATTTTTTTCGGTGGCGGTTTTGTCATCATTTTTTGCAATTGACGCGTTCTTCAACAGAGCGGTTAAACCGGTAGCGTTGTCGGAATCATCGGCAATCTCCGAGTCAAATTGCGATAAAGACGACTTGTGTGATTCGTCCGGTGTCGGCAAAGGCAACGGTATTGGTAATGGTAATGGTTTGGGTGATGACATAATTTAACGGTTATTGATGGGGGTTATTGATTGATGGTTAGTTGGTATTCGTCAATCGGATGATGTTTTCTATTGACTCTTTTATTTTTTTTGTTGACGTGTTAACGTAAAATATAAAGGCTTGTTACGATAAATTATTGCCCTGCCTCGCATAAAAAACCAATCAACATTACTCAAACCAATTCGCAACAGGTCACCAGTTTCCTCCTCCCTTAATAACCAACGTAGCCACCTCACTCGCGCCCTTATCCCCTTATTCGTTGCGGATAAAACTCATGGTCATGTCATAACTCAAACAATAAGGGATAAGGGCGCGTGCGGAGAGATTCGTGTGTTATTAAGGGAGGGGAACTTGGTTACCTGTTGCGGTTCAGTTTTACAAAATTCTTTTATTACTTTATGTTAGAGTACCAACAAAAAAATATAAAAGAACCTTTATTTTTATTCTATTTTTTGGCGGCGCAACGTAGTTTTGCGCTTCTTGCTCTTGGGTTTTTTTCTAGTTCTTCTTGTGATGACGTGATTGGTTTTTTTGTGATGATTTCCAAATCGGTGTTTTCTTTGAAGGCATTTTTTACGATTCTGTCTTCAAGTGAGTGAAAACTTATGATGATAATTTTTCCGTTTTGTTTTAATCTTTTTGGTGCTGATTTTAATATTTTTTCGAGTGATTCGAGTTCTTTGTTTACGGCGATTCGCAATGCTTGAAAAGTTTTTGTTGCGGGATCGATCATGATTGCGCGTGAGTTGTATGGTCGGTTTTTATCGTTTTGTTTGTACCATTGTTTGGGTACGCAACCCCTGATGATTTCAGCTAGTTCGATTGCTGTTTCTATTTGTTTTGTTTTTCTGTAAGTGACAATTTTATTTGCGATTCGCCGCGCGTATGGTTCGTCGCTCAATTTGAAAATTAAATTTGCAATATCGTCTTCACGTAATCTATTTATCAACGCATACGCAGGCTCGCCTTCTGTTACGTCAAATCGCAAATCAAGTTTCCCACAAGAGTCAAAACTAAAACCGCGTTCCAAGTCGGCAAGTTGATCACTCGACAATCCCAAATCGAGCAAAATACCATCAACCTTGTCAATCTCCAACAAATCAAGCGCATCATCAAGATAAGTATAATTTGCGTGAACGAATCTGATTCTGTTTGTGTTGTTGTTGGTGGTGATTGGATTACTTGGGTTGTCGGAATTGGCAAAACAGTTTCCGTCAAAAATTTTCTTTAATCTTGTTTCTGTACGATCAATTGCGGCAGCGTCTGCGTCCATTCCGATGATCGTTCCTTGCATTTGCATTTTGCGAAAAATTGCCTCCGTATGCCCGCCGCCTCCAATCGTACCGTCAACATAAACCGCCCCCGAAACAGGATCAAGCAACTCAATCACCTCACCCAACATCACAGGAACATGAACCGTAACGTTTGACAAAAAATCAGATTTCACAAATTTAAGCTGTTCGCAATTAAAATTTTTGTTGCAACAAAATTCACAACAACACAAAAAAATTTTCACTCACGACGTAAACAAACAACACCGCACTTGCGGATAATAACAATTTGTCTACTACAAGAAAAGAGCAATTTTCAGCAAAAAAAAGAATAACCCACAGTAAGGCACAGTAAGGCAAGGGAAGGCAATGGAAGGCAGGAGAAGAATATTTTTTAGAGAGTATTACAAAGTTCGCTAATTATTCGTGCATGATTGTTAGTTTTTTTGTAATATATACTTTTTGCACTCGAAAATTCCCTTTTCAATTGCAATCACCATGATTTATGGAGGCGCAAGTTACTGATTTATAGAGACGCAAGGCATTGCGTCTCTACTTTGTCTTTTATTGATACACCGTATCAATACGCAGCATCAACGCCCTTGAAAGGGCAAAATATCATAGCGTAGGGCAACGCCCCATACGTATTAACTTAAGGCGTAAGTTGTTTTTTGCTGGTATTTTGCTGCTTTTTTCTGGCGTTTATGATCAGTTGTCGTGTGGTTGGTGACTTATTTCTTTTGTGTTGTGGTGG
>JAISQS010000719.1 GCA_031274045.1 Planctomycetaceae bacterium
TATCTTCCTTTTTCGGATAGATCAACGTTGCGTATTAGAAAAGATCAAATTTGACGAATAAAAAATGATGGACAAAATGTTATGTAACGATTTTAACGATTATACCGGCTCACGAGCCGCTCAAGCGGAGTCCCTTTTGCCAATATTTTTAAGGTCTCGATGTCGAGAGTATTGGGATCGACTTGTGGAGTTGGCAACGGGATAGTTGAGTTATAAGGGCAAACGCTGCTACAAATATCGCATCCAAAAAACCTCCCGCCGAGTTTTGCCCTCACCGCCTCCGACAAATCGCCCCAATACTCAATCGTCCAATAACTCAAACAAAACCGCGCATCCAACACAAACGGCTCAACCAACCCGCCAGACGGACACGCATCAATACAACGCCTACAATCGCCACAAATCAACGATAAACCACCCGCCGAATTTATAACGTCGCCAACTTGACGAACATCATTTTTATTATTCGTACAAAAAGAATTTTTCCCGTCAATATTTTGGCAAGAGTCCAATTTATGCGTGTTGTGTGCGGATTTTTGTGGTTCAAATATTGGTTTTGCCGGATGAAGCGGTTCTGTTGAGAGGAGTGCGGCGAGAAAAACGTTTGAGCCGAATTGTGGGGTTATGAGCATTGTGTTCTTTCCGATTTGCCCTAATCCGGCATCGACAGCATATTGCCTTTCCAGCAACGGCGCGGTGTCAACAACACTACGGCAATTCGCATTCGGATAAAGTTTTTTGTGTAACTCAACAACAGATTTCAAACGTTCCTTGATCCAGATGTGATAATCAACACCGCGCGCATAACAAGCAATCCCTTTGACATTCGCGATACCGTGCGACGTACTTGTCAACACCCGTTCAAAAGAGACTCCAAACATGATAATTGACCGCACGCCCTTTAGCAAACATTCGGGATTCCCCCTCGCAACCCGATGCCGCACAAGATAATCCATCCCCGCATTCCGACCGTCATCAAGCCAACTCTCAAAAAAACCAAACGTCTTCGCTCGCTCCGCAGCCGCAACTCCAACCATCTGAAACCCAAGACCAATCGCAATCTCCGCAAGACAAATAAAACCATCCGACATACCCAAAAAACTCCAAATACTCCAAATAAAAAATAACAACAAAACAATATAAATAAAAAAAATCGTAGCGGCGAGGCTTTGCCCTCTTGTTATACCATATAAGTTCGCCGCGCAGCGGCGCGGACTGGAACGCGGGCGTCCCGACCTCGTTATACCACACAGGTTTTTTTGAGAATACGAACCATACGAAAAATACAAAATAAACGAAAAGAATTGATGGTAAAATTTCGTTTTTTTCGCCTATTTTGTTTATTCCGTATTCTCTAAAAAAATAAGATATCGAAAGATGTGTGGTATAGCAAGGCGAGATGCCCGCGTTCCAGTCCACGCCGCTACGCGACGAACTTATGTGTATAACGAGGGCATCGTACACTAGGATATTTTAACCATTTCGGGATCAGGCGGAGGTTTCCTTTCAAATGGAAACCTCCCATAAATCCCGAAATAATCAGGTTATTTACAGTGCCACTGTAACTATCGGTAAATCCGCCTCCGATACAAGCTGGTGGAATGCCGCTTTGAGCGTCATGGAAATTATGAACAGCCAATCCGACTTGCTTGAGGTTGTTGGTGCATTGCATTCGTCTTGCCGCCTCACGGGCGGCTTGAACAGCGGGCAAAAGAAGCGCGATCAACATCCCAATAATCGCTATCACCACCAGAAGCTCAACAAGAGTAAAACCAAAAAACGGAAGACGTTTTTTGGAAGAGTGACCAGAATTGTAAAATTTATTTTCACAAAAAATTCTACTCTGATCGCGTATCCCCCCCCCCCCTGCCTATTTTAACATTGTGAATTTCGCCCTTAAAATTAGCCGAAATTTCGTTAAAAACCGAATCTGAATTTGTCTTTTGCATGATCTCTTCTCCTAAATTTTTGTTTGTACATTTTGGAAAAACGTAACTAATTGTTAATTGATCAACCGCCGTCAAAAATACCGCTTCATTCTTTTGAACACATTCTTTTGAACAACAGAACAACACAAATTATTTTTTGTAACGATAAATCACCGACTTAAACAGACGAGTCAAATTTGCCACAAAAAAACAAATCCAAACTCATCACAACTAAACTCACTAACACAGTGAGTTGACACGCATGGTATTCTAACTTGCGAAAAATTACAAGACGTGTTTGGTTAAATTATAATTTTTTTTAGGAATTTTTTTAGCGCGAAAATCGCGGAAATACGGAATGCGCGGAAATTTTTTGAAGTTATTGTTCTGGGTTTTATGTGTTTACTTGCCAGTGGCTTTTATTCCGCCGGGGTTAAAACAAAGAGCAACAATCACCGGATGCTCACCATCAACAACAACCTTGCACACCGCGTTTTCATAACCCTCATCCGGCAACTCCGGCAAACCAAACCCAATCTCCGGCACCGTCAACGTAAACTTGCCCCCCATCTCCTCCAGAAGCAACATCAACTTGCCCCCCAACACATTCGTCAACTCCGCAATCAAATCACGAATGAGTTGATTGTCAAGTTGGAAATCTTCGCCCGCGTACATGTTCCTCGCAAGCACATTCGCAAGCCCCTTCGTCACAATAAACCACACCGAATGAATATCCGGCGAGTTCACCTTCATACACGCCCAAGCCCACTCATCCGGCGCGAATTGTTTCACCATCTCGTCAAAATCAGCCTCTTTCAAAGCCATCGTCGCCGCCGGTGCCGCCGCAACCGCATCAGAATCACCCCACGGATCATTTGACGGCGCAACAGTATTCACCGGTGCCCACTCGCCATCATTGCCCGCAACATTGCCGCCAACACCCGACACCGCCGCACCACCATCAATATCATCCCAACCCGAAGACGAAGAAGCCGCTCCACCCAACGGCGGAAAATCACTATTGCCAACACCAGAAGAATCCGGCAAATTATTCGTCGGCGAACCCCACGAATCCGCCGCACCCCACGAATCGTTGTTGGAATTGCCGCTTGGGTTGTTGGGCAAATTCGATTCCGATTTGCCAAATTGATCCGGCAGACTACCGGAAGGCGTACCCCAACCATCAGCCGCATTTGAATTATCCAATGAACCTGTGTTGCCGACATCTTCTAATCTATCATTGTGGGTTGACACCGGAGTTTCTCCAACTGAAAAATCATCGTCAGCTTGGGAAAACTCCTCGCCGCCGACCTTAATTG
>JAISQS010000010.1 GCA_031274045.1 Planctomycetaceae bacterium
TTGTTGATATTATTGGGGCGTTGCCCCGCGTGGTGTTCGTGAATCTCTTTCGTAGGGCGTTGCCCTACGCTATGAGCTTGTTGCCCTTTCAGGGCGTTGATACAGCGAATAAAAGATACAATGTAACACCACCACAAAATCCGAAATAATCAGAAATTTGCAAACGATCCGCAACCTTGACAAACATGACAACCAAATAAAATTCAAAATACCAAGCCTGCTGATTTGTCGGCTTCGGTCAAAAAACACAATGTATACTAATGACAATTTAATTTTCGGTTCGCTGATTTATCGGCATTCAGGTAAATGTGATGTCGATCAGTTGGGTGGAGTTATTTTTGCGGGGAATCCGGACGCGGTACCGGATTCGCCAAATAACAACGCGACGACGCACCGAATTGTTTGGAATCGGAATTTATTCTTTTTTGTTCTGGTGTTGATTCAATTTATTTTGATTCAGTCTGTTTTGAATTTTTCTTTTGTTGGTTTTTTGGATGCCGGTCAATTGATTTCGCAACGTCGTATAGATCGGATTGGTCTTGTTCGTGTTTGGTATAATCAGTTGCCTGTTGTTGAGAATGTTGCGGAGTTGCGTTATGTTACGCTTGAGGGGAATACGCTTTTTGCGGTGACGAGTGATGCTCGTATAAATGCTATTGACACGGCTACCGGCAAATTGCTCTGGTCTCAACCGATGGGCAGACGTGAACTGCAATATCAAGCTCCCGCTGCGAATAGTCGTGTTGTAGCTGTTGTGAACAATATTGAGTTATTTGTTTTTGATCGTAAGACGGGGAAGTTGTTGCTTTATACGGAGCTTCCGAATTCTATTGCGTTGACGGCTTGTGAGGTAAGTGAGAATTATGTTTACATTCCGATGCAAGGCGGTCGGATAATTGTTTATCCGATTGAGGAAGGTTCATCTGAAAAAATATTGAATCTCAAAACCGGCGAATTTGAAGACCCGAAGCCGGTAACAGTGAAGCCGCCGATTCCGCAAGAGAATCTGGGCGATCATGTTGCAGGTGTGGTGATACCGAAAAAAGAAAACCCGATGAAAGCCAATATACATGGTGATTTGGACAAGCGGGATGAAGTGGTTGATGAGATTATAACTAGTTTTGCGGAAACGAAATATTCTATTTTGGCAAAACCGGAAGTACCGGCAAAAGAACCGCAGCTCGTCTTGAAGCCGCCGTTAAATTTTCCCATCTCAACTATCTCTTTCGGTGATGTCACAATTCAGCCGAGATTGGTTTCGCAAGTAATAAAAAGCTCACCGGACAATAAAGAAGATTTGGGAATGCACTGGGAGATTTTGACGTGGATAAGCGGCAAAGGAAATTTTCACGCAGCTACGATCAGAGATTTGTCCCAAATAAAAATGGAACAACTCTACCGAGTGAATCCGCCTGCAAAAATATTTCGACCCGAAAAAAATCAAATTGCAGAGCGTGATTGGGAGATTGATCGGGAGATAGTGGTTAGACCGGCGGTGAATCAATCGTTTCCGTATGATTATTCCGGTATAAGTTTTGAGCGGTGGATGATTCCGAGTTTATCGGTTGTTGGGAGCAAGTCGCGTTATGTTTTTGCGATAAAAGACCGCAATGGCGAAGTGATGTGGCATTTTGTTGCGAATGATGCGATTGTTGAGCAGATTGCGGTTATTGGTTTGGAGGTGTTCGCGCCGACGCGGTTGGGTTTGTACAGTATTGATTTGCTGACGGGCAAAGAAAGATGGTATATCTCAAATATTCGGAAATTTATTGCCGCGTCAAAAACGCGGATTTATGCTAGGGACAATCGGGGATATTTGGTTATCGTGGATCGTCGGACGGGGAGTCGGCTTGCGTATGTGGATATTCGTGAGTATAAGGATGTGTTGTTTAACACGGAGACGGACAGGATTTTTGTCATAGACAAAACAGGCTTAATCCAATGTCTCGCCGAGCGGCAAGTTGACGCGAAGGGTGAGGGATTCAATTTGCGAAACAGGACGAAACCGGTTACGGAAGTCAGACACAGGTTGAGTGCGGCTCAATACATGGATTTTGTACGCGGTGTGGAAGTGCCGCAGTTATATTGGATGGTTCCGCTAGGATTAGACGGCAAAATTCAGGAAAAGGACAAAAATAAAAAATCACTCACAGACAAAGATAATCTCCAAAAAACAGATAACAAATCACCCAAACAAACAGACCAAACAACAGAAGACGAAAACCAATCAACAGACAATAACAACACAACAGAAGACGAAAACCAATCAACAGACGATAAGCCAACCGACGAGACCGAATCAACAGACGACAAACCGACCGACGAGACCGAGTCAACAGACAACAAACCAAACAACGAAACCGAGTCAACAGACGACAAACCAACCGACGAGACCGAGTCAACAGACGACAAACCAACCGACGAAACCGAATCAACAGACGACAAACCAACCGACGAGACCGAGTCAACAGACAACAAACCAAACAACGAAACCGAGCCAACAGACGACAAACCGACCGACGAGACCGAGTCAACAGACGACAAACCAACCGACGAAACCGAGTCAACAGACGACAAACCGACCGACGAGACCGAATCAACTGGTGATACTTGAGTCGGGATTATGATTTTTGTGTTTTTTGATCTGTTTCTTTTTGTATTTTAATATTATCCATGTCGTGATTGACAACAATATCAATATTGCCGCGACAAATATAATTCTGCGAGAAATTGAAATTGGCTGTGGGATTACTGTGAATTGTGCTTGACCTTGAATAGCTCCTTCAAAAAAATTACCTTGAAAACCGGCATCGTTTAGATGTTTTTTCGTGCCGGTAGGAATCTCGCATTTATACGACAAAACATAATCCCCAATCTCTCCGAATCCACGCCCCAAACCTTTTATATTCCAGTTGCCTCTGTACGGTTTACTCCATGGAAAGATTCTCGTCAAATTGACTTCATGTGTTTGTTCTTCGTTTGGTAGAAGTATTGTAATATCGTTTTGTGAATTTGGCATAACCGTCATGCATACCCTAATAAGGGGCATGATAGTATTTTGAGGATCATTTTGATATTTTAATTTGTAGTGTGACTGTAACTGGAAAAAACGGTGATCATAAGCTATCGCGTGAGGCATCGTATTTTTTATTGTTAAATTTAATGTGACATCATCACCATAAACAATGATATCATTTGTTGTAGATTTAGCCGATGTATCACTGTTGTTTTTATGGGTAAGCGTGAGTTTTACCGGCAACAAATCACTTGAAGTCGTCACCTCTTCCGCATCGTCAGCCAAACACAACGACAAAGTCAATACCAAACAAATAAGCAGAATAAAGCAGAAAATAAATCTACAAGAATCTAAAAATTTTCCTACAAAATAGTATAAAATATACGTCATAAAAACCTCCTGATTGTTTTGGATTTTGTGTGTGGGCTTCCCTTCGTGTCATTTATCAATACGCAGCATCAACGCCCTGAAAGAGCAAAATATCATAGCGTAGGGCAACGCCCTCGTTATACCACACAAGTTTGCCGCGTAGCGGCGAAGGACTGGAACGCGGGCGTCCCGCCCGCCTCTGTGTGTAATAGAACCGAACAAGTTTGAACTGAACACCAAAACGTGTTGGCAAACGTAAGGTGGGTAACCGACTGCCAGGCGGTTACGTCGGCGCAAGCCGACAACTGAATCGCCAAAACGCACCGGAATTTCTATCGCCCAAAACCAAAAAACGTTGATGTTGTAGGGGCGAGGCTTGCCCTCGTCCCAAAGGTGCGTGAAACGCGTTGGAATTTCTACTGGCAAAACCAAAACGCCCAATGTCGGCACCGCCGACAACATTTGCCGCGAAGCGGCGCGGACTGGAACGCGGCGTCCCCGCCCTCGTTATACCACATAAATTCGCCGCGTAGCGGCGACGGTCGGGTACGCGGGCAGCCCCCCCGCGTTCCAGTCCGCCCCGCGTCGCGGCAAATGTTGTCGGCGGTGCCGACATGGGGCGTTTGGGTTTTGCCAGTAGAAATTCCAACGCGTTTCACGCACCTTTGGGACGAGGGCAAGCCTCGCCCCTACAATGTCAGCGTTTTTTGGTTTTGGGGCGATAGAAATTCCGGTGTGTGTTGGCGATCCAGTTGTCGGCTTGCCGACAACGTAAGGTAGCCAACCGACCGCTGGGCTTTCTTGGTGAATAGTGTTTTCGGCGAGCGGAGCAAGCCGAAAACAGTGGGGGCGGAAAACGTGTTGATATACCAAATTGCCCAACACGTTTGGCGTTTTGGGCGTTTTGGTTTTACCGATGCGTTTTCCGCCCCCGTTGTCGGCGAGCGATAATGATTCACTGGCGACGCAACCGCCTGGCAGTCGGTTGCCCACCTTACGTTTGCCAACACGTCTTGGTGTTCAGTTCAAACTTTTTTGGTTCTATTACACACAGAGGCGGGCGGGACGCCCGCGTTCCAGTCC